>JAISRY010000099.1 GCA_031273385.1 Tannerellaceae bacterium
TCACTGCCTGAAAGGCAGGACAATCTTTTGGGATATAAGACAGTCCTGCCTTTCAGGCAGTGATTAGTGTGGTTGCCTGTCCGCAGGTCGTTGACCTGCGGTTATGAAAATCATGCCCTCCGGGCATCACCGCGACAATTTGAAATGCACCCATTCACTGTTCACTGTTCACTATTCACTATTCACTATTCGTTATTTAACGTTTTGGTCGTGAGGAACTTTTGATTGGGGTGTTGATAACTAATGATTGGGTCGGGAACAACTAATCGTTTCACAGCTGTGAGCTGATCGTTTCACTCCTGTGAGGCGATCGCTTCACTCCTGTGAGACGATCGTCTCACCCTTGTGAGGCGATCACCTCACAGCTGTGAAACCATTAGTTGTTGCCGACCTAATCATTAGTTGTTCCCTGCCTAATCGTTTGTTGTTGCCGGGGCATTCAATAAAAGGGTTGTATTTGCATTATTTTGGATGGTTAGTGATGGGGTTTTTCCGGCGGATTTCGTTTCTTTGTATTGCAAGAGTAGAGAATGCAAAAAAGAGAATAGTTAACACATTAAAATTATGTATTATGAGAAAAAGTATGGTCATCATTGCCGGTTTATTATTGACGGTAAACCTGGTTTCTGCACAGTGGGCGCCGGCTGGCGACAAGATTAAGACGGTTTGGGCGGAGCAGGTCTCCCCCACGAATGTATTGCCCGAATATCCGCGTCCGCTTCTGGAGCGCACGGAATGGGTTAACCTGAACGGGCTGTGGCAGTATGCCGTCGCGCCGCGCGGAACGGCCGAACCGGCGTCGTTCGACGGGGAGATACTGGTGCCTTTCGCCATCGAATCTGCGCTTTCGGGCGTACAGAAAGAGGTGGGCGAAGCGAACGAACTGTGGTACAAGCGGACGTTTACGGTTCCGGCGAACTGGAAAAACCGCCACGTCGTTCTCAACTTCGGGGCGGTGGACTGGAAAGCCGACGTCTTCGTTAACGACATCCTCATCGGGCAGCATGAGGGCGGCTATACGCCGTTCTCGTTCGACATCACCCCTTTCCTTGACGGGAAGAGCAAACATACGCTCGCCGTCCGCGTTTGGGATCCGACCGACCGGGGCTTTCAGCCGAGGGGGAAACAGGTGACCCGTCCGGAATCCATCTGGTATACGCCGGTCACCGGTATCTGGCAGACTGTCTGGCTCGAGCCGGTGGCGGCCAACTATGTAACGGCCATAAAGGCTATCCCGAATATCGACGCCGGCACGCTGGGCGTAACCGTTTCGACGGCTAAGTGTTGCGCTACGGACGTTGTCAGGGTGCAGTTGCTCGACAAGGGGGCGGTCGTTGCTTCGGCACAAGGCGTGCAGGGGAAAGAGCTTCGCCTGCCGGTAAAGGATCCGACCCTTTGGGATACGCAGAATCCCTACCTCTATGACCTGAAAGTCTCCGTCTCGTCCGGCGGAAAAATCATCGACGAAGTGAAATCCTACACCGCTTTCCGCAAAATATCGACAAAGCGCGATGCCGGCGGCGTGATGCGTATGCAGCTGAACGACAAAGACCTTTTCCATTACGGCCCGCTGGATCAGGGCTGGTGGCCGGACGGGCTGTATACCGCCCCGACCGACGAAGCGTTGCTCTATGATATCAAAAAGACGAAAGAGTGGGGATTCAATATGATCCGTAAACATGTGAAAGTCGAGCCGGCACGCTGGTATTACCATTGCGACAGGGAGGGGATCCTTGTCTGGCAGGATATGCCGAGCGGCGACCTGGGCAACCATTGGACGCCGAGCCAATACAACGGCGGCAACGACAGGAAACGGTCGCCCGCCTCCCTCGCCGCCTATCACCAGGAGTGGAAAGAGATCGTCGACCTGTGCATCTCCAACCCGTCTGTCGTCGTTTGGGTGCCTTTCAATGAGGGATGGGGACAGTTCGACACCGAAAAGATAGCGGAGTGGACGGCGCAGTACGACCCCTCGCGCCTGGTGAATCCCGCCAGTGGAGGGAACCACCGTCCCTGCGGGCATATTATGGATATACACAACTATCCCGCCCCCGCCATGTACCTCTTCGACCCCGAACGGGTGAACGTACTGGGCGAATACGGCGGCATAGGGCTGCCGCTGGAAGAGCACCTGTGGTGGCAAAAGCGCAATTGGGGATATGTCCAGTTTAAGAACAGCGACGAAGTGACGGCGGAATATGTCAAATACGCCGGCCAGCTGAAAGAGCTCGTGAAGCGGGGATTCTCCGGAGCCGTCTATACGCAGACCACCGACGTGGAGGGCGAAGTCAACGGCCTGATGACCTACGACAGGAAGCAGGTTAAGATCAACGAAGCCGCCGTCAGGAAAGCCAACCAGGATGTGATCAACGCATTAACGAAGTAGCGCCATGCGAAGCCTCGTGCTATTTTCCCTCATTCTTTTCGCCTCCTGCACCATCCGGCAGGGGGCGGAAACCGTCGCCATCGTGGATAGGATGCCGGTCGACCGGCAGAATAGTTTTTACGCCGGCAACCGCGCACCGCTCCAACCCGCGCAGCTCGTCAAGCTTCCGGCCGGAAGCATCGAAGCCGGGGGATGGCTGTACCGGCAGTTGGAGTTGCAAAAGGACGGTCTGAACGGCCATTTGGGAGAGATCAGCGCATGGCTGCAAAAAACGGATAACGCATGGTTGAAGACGGGAGGCCAATGGGGATGGGAAGAGGTACCCTACTGGCTAAGGGGGTACGGCAACCTGGCCTATCTGATGAAAGACGACGCCATGTTGCAGGAAACGACGTTCTGGATCAGCCGTATCCTGGACAGCCAGCGCGAAGACGGCAACTTCGGGCCGGTACACCTCAACAACGGGAAGCAGGACTTTTGGCCGAACATGATCGTCCTCTGGATCATGCAATCCTATTACGAATACAGTGGGGATGAGCGTGCGATCGACTTTATGTCCAGGTACTGCCGTTACCTGCTGACCGTCCCGGACGAGGACTTCCTCTCCAGTTACTGGGAAAACAGCAGGGGAGGGGATAACCTCTGGAGCGTCGCCTGGCTCTACAACCGCACGGCGGACGAGCGGCTGCTGGAGCTGGGGCATAAGATACACCGCAACACGGCAGACTGGACGAAAGCCACCCAACTACCCAATTGGCATAACGTCAATATCGCCCAGTGCTTCCGCGAACCGGCTACCTTCTACCTTTTCACCAAAGACTCCGCCATGCTGAAGGCCAGCTATAATGTGCAAAGCCTTGTCAGGAGGGCGTTCGGACAGGTGCCCGGCGGGATGTTCGGGGCGGACGAGAATGCGCGTATCGGCTTCTTCGATCCCCGGCAAGGGACGGAGACCTGCGGCTTTGTCGAGCAGATGGCCTCCGACGAGATTATGCTCCTGATCACCGGAGATCCTTACTGGGCGGAACATTGCGAGGAGGTCGCGTTCAACAGCTACCCCGCCGCCCTGATGCCGGATTATAAAGCGCTGCGTTACATCACCAGTCCCAATCACGTCATCAGCGACTCGAAAAACCATTCCCCCGGTATCCAGAACAACGGCCCCTTCCTCGCCATGAATCCGTTCAGTAGCCGCTGTTGCCAGCATAACCATGGTTTCGGTTGGCCTTATTATGCGGAGCATCTCATCCTGGCAACGCCCGACAACGGACTGGCTGCCATCCTGTATAACGACTGCAAGGCAACGGCCAAAGTCGGCGGCGGTACGGAAGTGACCCTGCAC
This sequence comes from Tannerellaceae bacterium, assembly GCA_031273385.1. Lineage (GTDB taxonomy): Bacteria > Bacteroidota > Bacteroidia > Bacteroidales > Tannerellaceae > DFXE01. The sequence continues at coordinate 3,729 of JAISRY010000099.1, forward strand.
GAAGAGACCAACTACCCCTTTGAAGAGCGTATCCGCTTTACCCTCCATACCCCGCAAGAGGTGGCTTTCCCCCTCTACCTGCGCATCCCCTCGTGGTGCGCGGACGCCTCCTTTTCGGTGAATGGGAAAAAGCTGCCGGCAAAGCTGACGCCAGGGAAGTATGCCCGCATCGACCGGCTGTGGAAAGAGGGCGATGAAGTCGTGTTGGATGTGCCGATGGATTACGCCACCCGCCAATGGCAGGTAAACAAGAACAGCGTAAGCGTCAACTACGGCCCGCTGACCCTGTCCCTGAAAATAAAAGAGGAATACGTCCCTGTGGAAAGCCGCGAGACGGCAGTGTGGGATTCTAAGTGGCAGGAAAATGCCGATGAGTCGGAGTGGCCGTCGTATGAGATTCTGCCGGCAAGCCCATGGAATTACGCCCTGGTAGAAACAGAACCCCTTGTCTTGCAACGCAAAGCCTGGCCGGCGGATAACAACCCCTTTACGCTGACGGGCGTCCCGTTGGAGTTCCTGGCCAAAGGCCGTATCGTTCCCGAATGGCAAATAGACGAATATGGATTGTGCGGCGTACTGCCTTACGAAGATGCAAAGAAATCGGAACAGGTAGATCAGATAGTGTTGGTACCCATGGGAGCAGCCCGCCTACGAATAACGGCTTTCCCGGTAGCCCGCTGATCAACCCTCTCCGTTGAGAATTGAGAGTTGAGAGTTGAGAGTTGAGAAGCTCTCGGAGAGAGCTAACATAGCTAGGCAGTAGCCTAAGGCTACTGTATACGAATGGATGACCACCCTCCCTTGCCTCCATCGGAGGAAAACCTCTTTATCACCTGTTGGATAGAGGTTTGCCTCCGATGGAGGCAGAGGTGGGTAGGCTTCCGGTTATATTGTGTAGCGGGGACGACACAGTTGTGTAGTCGCCGTCGTCAAGGTTCGACATACACAACAACCGTAGGGGCAGACCTGTCTGCCCCTATCCATCGAACAATGACGGGCGCAATGACCCACAAATAAAATGACGGCGATTCCCTAAAAAATAAGATAGCGGCAATTTGAATTGAGAATCGACCCTCCGGTCAAATGTACCCATGATGGGAGTATGTTTATTCTGCTCATTCTGAAATCCTGAAAATTCTGATTCTGAAATGGTGAAAATTCTGATCAGAAAAGACTATCTTTGTTCCCAAATGTATAATACTTTAATTTTATTTATTCAGCGTATGAAGAAACTGATTATGGCCGCTTTTGCCGTAGGTATGCTATTGTCTTGCGGCGTAGGGGAAGAGGGGGAAACCCTTTCGGGGCTGAAGAAAGCCGACTTTGTGGCGGAAACCGAAGGGGGGCAGACCGCCCTGTTCGTGTTGAAGAACAAGAATGGCGTGGAAGCCTGTATTACAAACTATGGAGGCCGTTTGGTTTCCATGATGGTTCCCGACAGGGAGGGGAATATGAAAGATGTCGTACTGGGATATGACAACATCAACGATTACCTGTCTTCGGACGGGAATTACGGGGCATTGATAGGGCGTTACGGCAACCGGATCGCCAACGGGAAATTCACGCTCGACGGCGTGGAATATACCCTCCCGCAAAACAATAACGGACACTGCCTGCACGGCGGGCCTGAGGGGTATCACGCACGCCTTTGGGACGCCACGCAACCGGACGAACGGACACTGGTATTGACCCGCCTGTCGGCCGATGGGGAGGCCGGATTCCCTGGAAACCTGGACATAAAGGTGACCTATACGCTGACGGAAGATAATGCGATTGATATCCTGTATGAGGCGGCTACCGATCAGTCGACGATCGTCAACCTCACCAACCACAGCTATTTCAATCTCTCCGGCGTTCCGGGTTCGCAGGTGTTGGATGAGCTGATTATGATCAATGCCGATGCCTATACGCCGGTAGGCGAGACACTTATTCCCGTCGGCGAACTTGCCGAGGTTGTGGGGACGCCGATGGATCTGCGTCAGCCCGTAGCGATCGGGCGCCATATAGACGAGGCGTTTGAACAGCTCGTCCGGGGACGCGGCTACGACCACAACTGGGTACTGAATACGGGGGGCGACTTAGCCGTTTTGGCCGCTAAAGCGTTGTCCGAAACCAGCGGTATCGGCCTGGAGGTCTATACCAACGAGCCTGGCGTTCAGTTCTATACCGGCAACTTCATGGCTGGGGACGATAAGGGGAAACATGGCGTTACCTATCCGCACAGGGGGGCGTTTTGCCTCGAAACGCAGCATTATCCCGACAGCCCGAACAAGCCGGAATATCCCAGTACCGTATTGCGGCCGGGAGAGCGGTACGTCAGCCGTTGCATCTATAAATTTACAGTAGAAAACTAAAAAAACAGGAAAGACAGACGCTATGCCGGGAATAAGACATGTTGTATTTGATTTGGGGGGAGTGATTATTGATTTGGATACGGAACGTTCGGTGCGGCGTTTTGAGGAGATTGGCGTGACGGACGCACGGGAGCTGCTTAGCCCTTATCAGCAAAAAGGGATTTTCCTCGAGCTGGAAAACGGGCGGATCACCTTTGACGGCTTCTGCGAAAAGCTGAGCCGACACGTCGGGAAAGCGCTTTCCAAAGAGGCCGTCGCCTACTGCTGGAAAGGGTTCATCGCCGATACGCCGCAATACAAACTGGATTATATTCTTGGGTTGAGGAAGAGATACGGCGTCTATCTTTTGAGTAATACCAATCCCGTTATTATGGAATGGGCGAGGTCGGCCGGTTTTACGCCGGCCGGACGGCCTGTCACCGCTTACTTTGACAAAATCTACGCCTCATACGAAGTGGGAATAACCAAACCGGACCCCCGTATTTTCGAGTTTATGTTTCAGGATGCGGGTATGATCCCCTCCGAATCGCTGTTTATCGACGACGGCAAAAAGAACGTAGACGTTGCCGCCTCCCTGGGGATGAAGGCCTATCAACCCGGGAACGGGGAGGATTGGCGCGGGGCAGTCGATCAGTTATTATAATTATTTATATTTTAGAGCATAATGGAACCCTTTATACATTTACATGTACATACGCAGTATTCGTTACTGGATGGACAAGCTTCGATAGACGCCCTGATAGACAAAGCGCAAAAAGACAACATGACCGCCATTGCCGTCACCGATCACGGCAGCATGTACGGCATCAAAGAATTTTACAATAAAGTCCATAAAAAGAACAGCAAATATTTCGCCACCATCAAAGACTGCGAAAACGAGCTGAACGGGCTGAACGACAAATCCAACCCCTCGGAAGAGGAGTTGGTACGCATGAGGAAACTCTCCGACAAGATCAAGGAATGTAAGGGCTCCCTGTTCAAACCGATCATCGGGTGCGAGTGCTACTGCGCACGCAACGGCAGGGCGAGCAAGGATGGGAAAGAGGATCTGAGCGGGTGGCATCTGATCGTGCTGGCCAAGAACCTGAAAGGGTACCGGAACCTGATCAAGATGGTCTCCATCTCGTGGGTGGAGGGGTTTTACGGACGTCCGCGTATCGACAAGGAGTTGCTGGAAAAGTACCATGAAGACCTGATCGTCTGCTCCGCCTGTCTCGGGGGAGAGGTGCCGCAGCATATCATGAACGGGCAGATACACAAAGCCGAAGCCTCTATCCTGTGGTTTAAGCGCCTTTTCGGGGAGGATTACTACCTGGAGCTTCAGCGGCATGAGACGACGAATCCGAATGCCGATCAAACGACATACGCCAAGCAAAAAGAGGTCAATGCCGTTTTGATCGACCTGGCGCGTAAGCACGGGGTCAAGCTGATAGCGACCAACGACGTCCATTTCGTCAACGAAGAAGACGCCGAAGCGCACGACCGCCTGATCTGCCTCAGTACGGGGAAAGATTTGGACGACCCCTCGCGCATGCGCTATTCGAAGCAGGAATGGATGAAAAGTACGATGGAGATGAACGCCATCTTCGCCGATATACCGGAGGCTTTGCGCAATACGCTCGAGGTGGCTGAAAAGGTTGAGTTTTATTCCATCGACAACGACCCGCTGATGCCGGATTACCCCTTGCCGGAGGGCGTCACCGACAACGACGACTATTTGCGGCACCTCACCTACGAGGGCGCCAAAAAGAGGTATCCCCAGCCCTTTTCGGAAGAGATTACCGAGCGGCTGGATTTTGAATTGGGCACGATTAAGCGCATGGGATACCCGGGCTATTTCCTGATCGTACAGGACTTTATCCATGCCGCCCGCGAGATGGGCGTTTCCGTTGGGCCGGGACGCGGTTCGGCGGCAGGCTCTGCGGTGGCCTATTGCCTGGGGATCACCGATATCGATCCGGTAAAATACGACTTGCTGTTCGAACGGTTCCTGAACCCCGACCGTATCTCGATGCCTGATATCGACGTGGATTTCGACGACGACGGGCGGGGGGATGTCCTGCGCTGGGTCACGGAGAAATACGGGAAAGAGAAGGTCGCCCATATCATCACCTACGGTACGATGGCGACCAAATCGGCCATAAAGGATGTCGCCCGCGTACAACGGCTGCCCCTGTCCGAATCCAACCGCCTGGCGAAACTGGTGCCCGACAAGATCCCCGACGCAAAAAAGGTCAGCCTGAAAGCCGCCATAGCCTACGTCCCGGAGCTGAGGGATGCGGCCAACTCGCCGGATATACTGACGCGCGAGACCTTGAAATATGCCCAGATGCTGGAGGGGAACGTCCGGAATATCGGCGTACATGCCTGCGGCGTCATTATCGGGAAAGAGGATATCTCCAATGTCGTGCCTGTCGGTACGGCGAAAGACAAGGATACCGGCGAAGAGATACTGGTGACGCAATACGAGGGGTCGGTCATTGAAGAGACCGGCCTGATTAAAATGGACTTTCTCGGGCTGAAGACCCTCTCTATTATCAAGGAGGCGGTGGAGAATGTCTATCTGACGACCGGCCTGAAAATAGATATCGACCATATCGACCTCGAAGATCAAAAGACATTCGACCTCTATTGCCAGGGGAAGACCACCGGTACGTTCCAGTTTGAATCGGCCGGTATGCAGAAATACCTCAAAGACCTTCAACCCTCAAAGTTTGAAGACCTTATCGCGATGAATGCCCTCTACCGCCCCGGCCCGATGGACTATATCCCCTCGTTCATCGCCCGTAAGCAGGGGAGGGAAAAGATCACGTATGATATCCCCGTAATGGAGCGGTATCTACAGGATACCTACGGCATTACGGTGTATCAGGAACAGGTGATGTTACTCTCGCGCCTGTTGGCCGGCTTCACACGGGGCGAAAGCGACGCCCTGCGCAAAGCGATGGGTAAAAAGCTCATCGACAAGATGAACGCCCTGAAAGAGAAATTCCTGGCCGGCGGAAAGGGTAACGGATACGAAGAGAAGACGTTGAACAAGATATGGGCTGACTGGGAAAAGTTTGCCTCCTATGCGTTTAACAAAAGCCATGCGACCTGCTACTCATGGGTGGCCTACCAAACGGCCTACCTGAAAGCCAACTATCCGTCGGAATACATGGCCGCCGTGCTGAGCCGAAGCCTTTCCAACATTACGGACATCACGAAATTCATGGACGAATGTAAGGCGATGGGTATCCAGGTGTTGGGGCCGGACGTGAACGAGTCGATCCTGAAGTTCAGCGTAAACAAAAAGGGCGATATCCGTTTTGGGCTGGGCGCCGTAAAAGGGGTGGGCGAATCGGTCGTCATCAATATCATAGAGGAGCGCAAAAACGGGCCGTTTAAAGATATCTTCGACTTCGTAGAGCGGATCAACCTGACGGTCTGTAACAAAAAGAACATGGAGGCCTTAGCCCTTTCCGGGGCGTTCGACAACCTGGGGATCCAGCGGGAGCAGTTTTTTACCGACGGGATAAAGGGCGATGTCTTCCTCGAAACCCTTTTGCGGTATGGCAGTACGTTTCAGGCGGATAAGTCCTCTGCGGCCAACTCCCTTTTCGGTGATGAGAACTTTGTGTCGATCGCCAAACCGGAAATACCGGCGTGCGAGCATTGGAGCGACCTGGTGAGGCTGAACAAGGAAAAAGAGCTGGTCGGTATTTACCTCTCCGCCCATCCGCTCGACCCGTACCGTATTATATTGACCTATGTCTGCAACACGGGTATAACGGAACTGAACGACAGGGAAAGCCTGGTGGGGCGTGAGATACTGGCCGGCGGTATTGTGACGGATGTGCGCGAGGGGATGACCAAAAAAGGAAGCCCTTACGGGGTGATGAAAATAGAGGATTTCACCGGAAGTGCGGAGATCGCCCTCTTCGGCAACGATTATGTGGAGTTCAACAACTACCTCAAGACGGGGCTTTACCTGCTCATCAAAGCGCGTGTCGAGCCGCACCGCTGGAAAGAGCATGAACTGGATCTGCGTATCGGCTCGATACGCCTGCTGCAGGAGGAAAAAGACAAACTGATCGAAAAAATAAGCATCACCGTACCGATCCATGACCTGGACGAACCGACCATTACCGATCTTTCGGTATTGATCAAAACAAATCCGGGGCAAAGTTTGTTATATTTTAGAGTAGTCGACGGTGAAAACAATATTTTTATCAATCTGTTTTCAAAAAATATCCGGCTGGATGTAACGCGGGAATTGGTTGATTATCTGCAGGAAAACGAAAATATCGACTTTAAAATCAATTGATCGTTTGGCTGACTGCAAAAGAGTTAGTAACTTTGACATGGCAAATAAAACGACATAATTAAAAACAAAAGATATGGCTTTAGAAGTAACAGACACAAATTTTAGAGAATTAGTCCATTCAGGCAAACCGATGGTGCTTGATTTTTGGGCGGAATGGTGTGGCCCCTGCCGTATGATAGGCCCGGTAATTGACGAGTTGGCTGAGGAATATGACGGGCGGGTGACCATTGGTAAAATGAATGTGGACAACAACAACGCCGTGGTGTCCCAGTTTGGCATCCGCAATATCCCCACCGTCCTATTCTTTAAAGACGGCGAAGTGGTAGACAAACAGGTAGGCGCGGCACAAAAATCTTCGTTTATCGCCAAGATTGACGCATTATTAGAATAAACGCCGCCTCCCGCCCCCTTTTCAGGAATGGGCGGGGGAGGTGTTCTTGATTAGGTCGGCAGATTGACACTCTTCTTTCAGGTAGGTTTCGATATGCCTTTTTTTCTTTTCTACCAGGATTTCATCAATAGCGATCAGTATGCCGGTCTCTTCTACTTCGCCAAATTCATGGTTGATCGCTGTGCCGAAAACGCGCATTTTGGGCGAAAGGCTCATATAGGCGCTCACCAACGGCGGGACGTTAATCCCGAACTTCCTGACCTCCTGGTTTAATATCCGGTAGTTCTCTTTAAAATTGTCGAACGTAAACAGCCTCTTCATTTTCTCGCTGTCTTCATTGATCTGCAACGGGTGAATGGGGGTAATCAGGTTACCGGAATCGGGGAAATGCTTCCCCAGGAAATAGAGGATCATATCCCGCGCCTCCGGGTTATAGGTCTTATACATGGTCACTTTACCGAAATAATACTGCAAGCTGGGATCGACAACCGATAAGGCGCCCAACCCGTCCCACAGGTTATCGAGGACAAACAGTCCCTTGGTCACCCCCTCGCGCGTCGCCTGAAATTCCAGCGTCACAAAAGAGCGCCCAAGCTCTACCGTATAGGGAAGATACTCTTTAATAAATGTATCGGAAAAATGAAACAGGTGCGACGTCGCAAGCATCGGTTTCCCCGCGCCGTCAAACTTAACGTCCGTCCCGCACAGGAAGCGGTAGCCGCCTAAAATCTCCTCATCTTCGGGATTCCATACGATCAACTGCCGGTAGGCATCCTCCATGGTATCGAACTCGTCGATATCGACGGAAAACCCTGTCCCCCCTCCGTAATGACGAAAAGCGATTTCCCGTAGCCGGCCAATCTCCAGCATGACATGGGGAGCGTTGTGAGCTGTAATAATATAAATTTCGTTATTTGACTTGTTCGTCTTGCGGAGCAACTTCTCTTTCGTCAGCTCCGCTTTCAACAGATACCGGTCAACTGGTCTGATAATCTCTTGCATACGCGTATTTCAATTATTCTTTAGTGTATAAGTCAACTGTTTTACCCATTCCGCCCATTCGGAGGGCTTTCTGGTGTGATCAAAGGTTTGCCAGGGTACCGGCTTGCCAAAGTAGATACGATAGGTGGAATGTTTGCTCCTGAAAACCTCATCGGAAAGATATAGCATTTCATAATTCATTTTTAGCCCCAGCCTGGTTCGCAGGTTGGCCGCGTTGTAAAAGAAGGATGAATTTCTCCCCTCGAAATAGATGGGAATAATATCGCGCTGATAGGTTACCGCTTTCTGTATAAAGGATTTCTTCCATTCCAGGTCTATGATTTGCCCTTTTATCTTGCGGGAACAAAGGCCGGCGGGGAACGTGATAATCTGGTTTTCCGAGCGGTAGGCCTCATCCGTCGCATGCGCCGTCTCTTTGGCCTGCTTTCCGTGCTTGTTGATAGGAATGAATATGGATCTGAGATTCGGGATAAAAAGCAGCAAATCATTGACCAGATACCGGATATTCCCGGCATAGCGTTTCCCTAAAACGGCGGAAAGGCATATCCCGTCCAATCCTCCGAGCGGATGGTTGGAGGCAAAGATATAACGACCGTCTGCGGGGATGTTTTCTTCATGAACCAACTGCAAGTTCAAATCAAAATAGTCAATAAGTTCCGCCATAAAGTCCACACCCTCCCTGTCATGATACCGGTTCAGGATATCATTCAGTTCGCCCTCGTGGACGATGCGTATCAGATAATTCACAATGAAGCCCGGTAGTTTCCGAGAAACAGATGGCGCTTTCTCGTTGAGAATCTGTCTGATATCTATGAATTGAGTATTCGTTCGCTCTACCATTCCACATCACCTTTATAAGCCACAAAGATATAGCATATAATCCAAACCGTCTGTTTTTAAAGTAAGTTTTTTTATTCGGGTAGTTGTTAGGTTTTTACGGATTATTTCATAGTTTTGCATAATTGTTTATTGTATCAAATTAAATTCGACATAATGAAGTACTTATTTCTCATTGCCAGCCTTTCTTTAAGCGTATCGCTTTTTGCGCAGACGAAAGTCGTAAAAAAAGTCGCTACGAAAAGCAACAATTTCGGCGTTACCTATTCGCTCCCCCAAACATCGTTGATTGTCAACATAGAAGTGACCAAAGTGGCCTGCAAAGCCGGGCCTTACTACCGCTATGCGGAAAAATACCTGGGCGCAAAAGATGTCGTCACCGAAGACAAGGTGTATTATGAGTTGGGAAAGATCAACCTGATCAATAAAGGGTTGCCGGATGCCGACAATACGTATGTGATCGAATTTAAAAGCGGAACGGTCGCCCCTTACGTCTACCTGACGGAAGAGGGGCTTCTTTGTACGGTCAATGCGGAATATGCCCCCGTCGAATCCGAGCTGGAGACGGTAAAGAAGCAGCAGGCCGCGGCGGTAAAGGTGGCCGATGTGTCGGTCTTCTCCGAAGAATTGCTCATGGCCGGCTCCATCACGAAAGAGGCGGAAGTGGCGGCCAAGCAGATTTACCGTATACGGGAGAGCAGGATGAATATCTTAACGGGCGAGTCCGACCATTTACCTCCCGACGGCGAAGCGATGAAGCTGGTTATCCAGCAGTTGGAAGAGCAGGAGAAAGCGCTCACCACCCTTTTTACCGGGATTTGCTCCGAAGAGACAAGCTACTATGACATCACGATTATCCCGCACGACGACCTGGAGAAGGAGGTACTCTTCCGCTTCTCCCCCCTGCTCGGCATCGTCGCTGCCGACGACCTGGGCGGAACGCCCGTCTATATGAACCTCAGAGCGATAGGCCGCGCCCCTGCGCCGGACATCAAAGAGGAGGCGAAGAAAGAAAAGGCGATGAAAGGGATTATTTATAACGTACCGGGCAAAGCCGCCGTTGAGATTACGATGAATAAAAGCGCCCTGTTTAAAGGGGAGGTGCAGGTCACGCAATTCGGCAGCCGCGAAAGTTTAGCGCCGGTCATGTTTGAAGATAAAAAGGCGCCGGTAAAGGTCTATTTCTATCCCGAAACCGGTGCGATAAAGCAAATCATTCAATAAATTATTCAACTTAAAAAACACCAGACTCATGTTCAAAAATCATCCTAAGGGATTACTTGCTGCGGCTCTTTCCAATATGGGGGAACGCTTTGGTTTTTATATCATGATGGCTATCCTTTCTCTCTTTCTGATGTCCAAATTCGGATTGGAGAAAACGCCGGCCACATGGATCTATTCTGTCTTTTACGCCCTGATCTACCTGCTGGCTCTTGCAGGGGGGTACATCGCCGACAGGACAAAGAAATACAAGGGAACGATCCTGGCAGGGTTAATCCTGATGTCGGTAGGGTATGCCATTATTGCCATACCGACCCCGACGCCCGTCCCCAACCTGCCGTTGTTCCTTGTGCTGACCTGTTTCGGCTTGTTTGTCATTGCGTTCGGCAACGGCCTGTTCAAAGGGAACCTGCAGGCCGTGGTGGGGCAAATGTACGACGACCCCCGGTATGCCGAACGAAGGGATACCGGATTCCAGATCTTTTATATGTTTATCAACGTAGGCGCGGCGATCGCTCCCATTATCGCCGTAGGGTTGCGCAACTGGTGGGTAAGCCATAACGGATATGCCTACAATTCAGACCTGCCGGCGCTTTGCCATCAATTCCTGAAAGGGACGATCACGCCGGAAGCCTCCCAACGCCTCACCGAACTTTCCGCCTCGGTCAGCGCACAGGCGCCCGCCGACCTCACCCTTTTTGCCAATGAATACCTCAATATATTCAATACCGGATTCCACTACGCTTTTGGAGCGGCTATTGTGGCCATGTTGATTTCCCTGTTTATTTTCCTCACGAACAAGCACCGCCTGCCCGATCCATCCTTGAAGACGGTGGCCGTCGGCGCCGGTAAAAATGCGGCGGCTCCTGTCGCCGAAATGAGCAGTGCGGAAACCAAACAGCGTCTGTACGCCCTCTTCTCGGTATTTGCGGTGGTGATCTTTTTCTGGTTCTCATTCCATCAGAACGGCGTCACGCTGACGTTCTTCGCCAACGACTACACACAGCTGGACGTCCTTTCCGTTAATTTCTTCGGGATCACCGAGATAAAGGGCGCCGAGGTGTTCCAGTTCTTCAATCCTTTCTATGTGGTCTTCCTTACCCCGATCGTGATCGGGATATTCGGATGGCTGAGGGCGCGCGGCAAAGAGCCGTCCACGCCTAAAAAGATTGCGATCGGTATGGGTATTGCGGCAACGGCGTTCGTCGTCATGTCAATCGGTTCGGCCGGACTGCCTACGGCGGATGCGGCAAAGGAGATGGGCGGGCTTTCGGATGCCATGCGCGTCACGCCTTTCCTCCTGATCGGCACCTATTTTATACTGACCGTGGCCGAGCTGTTTATCAGTCCGCTGGGGTTGTCGTTCGTTTCCAAAGTGGCGCCTCCCAAATACCAGGGGATTATGCAGGGCTGCTGGTTGGGCGCTACGGCATTGGGCAACCAGTTGCTAATCGTCGGTACGCTTCTGTATGAGCATATCCCGATCTGGGCGACATGGTGCGTCTTCGTCATCGCCTGCCTCATCTCCATGTTCACCATGCTGTATATGCTGAAATGGCTGGAGAGGATTGCCCGGTGACAAAGGGATAGTTACACACATTTATCTCCTTATTATCCGATCCACGAGGAACTTCATAGCTTCCTCCGCGGTGATAAGGGGGTGATTGTGGATGCCCGCATGATAGTTGAGGATGTAGCACCCTCTCTCTGCCCGGATGAAAGTGGATTTGCAATAAGGAGAGTTTTTCTCCCATTCGTGCAGCGCCATTACGCTGTTGATGTAGGAACGCTTTTTGCGATAAGGCGGAAGTATTTCGTCGGGAATCATATCGGCAAGTTCTACCAGGCTATTCATGTCAAAGTAAAAGGTAGTGGTGGAATCTTTCTCTTTCCCAATGGAGCAAATAGAGCCTTTGTTATACTGATGCTGCCACGTATTGCGCATCATGTAAATAAGGAAAAATAACATGCTACGCGAGTTGACGTGGTATTGGCGGCTTCCCAATTCATAGACAAACTCTTGCGGGCGGATCTTTTCCCAGAAACGGATTAGGGTTTGTTCCGATGGAAGCTGTTGTTGTTTGTACTTGAAGTGTATCCGGCTGAAGTAGGCTGACAGCAGGTGATCCAATGCGCATTTACCGTTTTTGTCGATGGGGGAAATCGAGGCATTTTGGGCGAGCAGCGCTTTCACCACCTCGTCTTGTCCGTGAGACAGGGCAAGCATCAAGCCCGTGCTGCCGTCTTCGAGGGTAAAATCAACGCCATATTTCTGGACGAAAGAAGAAACCTTGTCTTTATTCCCCAAGCGCAGGTGTTTTTCGTACTCCTTGCGGTCGCCGCGCAGCTCTTTCATATACAGGATAGCCCGTTGGAACGACAGCTTGGCCAACTGATCGATCCAGTCATACTCGCGGTGGTGTATGGCATAGCTAAAGAGTTGCTTCCGCTCCTTTTTCACTTCCGACTCTTTCTTCGTGGGGTCGAGCGCCAGGGCTGCGATCGTTTCCAGCTGTTCGGGCGAGAGGTATTCATAGCCTAAGTATTTGGCGCGTATCTGTTCGGCCTGTTCATACTTACCTTGTATTTCCAACCGGCGCGCTTCGTCGAGCCATTCTTCCTGCGAGGATTTTACCTCCTTGACGGCGATGTCGGATGTATTTTCCCGCATCTGCAAGAGCTGCAGCATCGGGTGTTCGGAACGCTGTTCAAAGATGTAGATATTCTTGACTGCCCTTGTGATGGCTACGTAAAAGGAGTTGATGTAGAACTTGTAGATTTCGGCATCCTTATCGTGCTTGTCAGCGGCGCGGTTGTAACGCAACTCCTCTTTTTTGAGGTCTTCCAGGCTCACGCCGGAGATGATTTCACGAAATTCCGCTTCGTTGTTCGAAATAAAGTCGGTGAGGATCACGTTTTCGTACTCCAACCCTTTCGCTTCCTGTATATTGAAAATCAACGGCGTCTTGAAGAACTGTGCGGCTTTCGCCTTTTGTTGGTTGTCGGGCACGATGACGGCATACTTCGTGCT
>JAISRY010000159.1 GCA_031273385.1 Tannerellaceae bacterium
GGGGCTAAAAACGGGGATTGGGAGAAAATCAGACGACAATAAAAACGCATAAAAAAGACATAAAAAAGACATGAGAGACATAAAAAACGCATAAAAAACGCATAAAAAAGACATAAAAAACGCATAAAAAAGACATAAAAAATCCGGAGCATGTTTCCTTGCTCCGGATAATTTATGAGGCATACCGTATGAGGGATGCCGGAAAAGGGGACTTAAAACGGTATTTCGGATTGCGTTTCTTTCTTTTCAATGTAGCCGCTTTTCTCTTTTTCCCTCTCTTCGTCCGTTTTTTCGCGTACTAAGTATTACCCCCCCTCCCTCGCATGCCAGTGGGTAACAAACAATCATTGGGCGGGTATCGCCGAAATATCCAATCATCATGAATGGTTACATTCCTACGGAATGTTATTGGGGTGGGGGATTGTATTCTTTCTACCGAGTCCCCAAGCGATAAATCGCCGCCCGAAAACAAGTAACTGGGAAACAACTTCTTCGCGGTTTGCCATAAATCCAGTTACATGGAAGCGACAATCCCGGGATTACAATGATTTTTCATACGATTGCGATTCGTCGTCATTATAAAGCAATCCAGAGGCGCCGCACATAGGCACACTTCCGGATTGCTTCACTGCGTTCGCAAAGCGGGGTAGATTAAGGCTGAAAGTATGCAGAGACGCAAAATTTTGCGTCTCTACCGTAGGGATACCGCCATCCTATATGTGTGACGGCACACCTCCCTTTTTCAATTCGAAGCAGGTGTAGTTGAGGCGGTCTTCCGTCTGGTCTTCGCCGATTTGGTAGTCGCGGCTGATGTATAGGCCGTCTTTGTGTACGAAATAGACGTAGGAATTGAAGATAGCTTCCGGAAACAGGGTCTCGCCGATGATGTTCAGGTTTTTGTCCAGGATGATGACGGAAAACTTTTTGCGGCCGAATACGGATTTCCGGAAGTAACTTTTGCTGGGATCCAATGTTGTTTCAGGGTAGGCGAAACGATAGTATACCTCCCGGTAGGGGTCGTAGATAAGATCGCCGTAAGCCGCTATTTCCGCTTCTCTCCGGGTGCCTGCTTCGGGGTCTTGTATGTTTGCTTCGAATGTCAGTTGGTCAATGTAACGGCTTTTCGCTTCCCGCTTCTCTATCGTTTGATGGTCTATGGATGCGGCAAAAATGGCTTCGAGGCCGTAGAAAGAATAGATAAAGCGCCGCCCGTCGAACGCACGGCTGAAATTGGTCTTCCCTCCGGCGCTTTTCTCGGTATGCGCTGCCGTCAGTACATCATTAAAGGTGAACGGAAACTGTTCGGCCGTATGGTTTGCCGTATCCACCGCAACGGAAACCGGACGGACGATGCCGGGCGTACGGCTGTCGTAAGGCCGCTGGGTGATATAAAGCTTGTTTCCGATAAAGACCGGCGTATTGTGCGGCTGGGAAGAGGACGGCCAGAAAGAATCGTTCACCTCGTAGCCCTCCGGTGTGATGCCGTAGAGGATTTTCTTTACGATATGTGCCGTCGTGTCTATTTGAAGGAGCCCTGAACCGGCGCGTGACATGGTAGCGATATACATCCGGTCGAACCCTCCGGCGTAATAGCCCATAATCGGGAACACGCCATCCGGCCCCTCGCGGGGCATCTCTATTTTGAAGAGGAACGCCTGCGTATTGAAATCATAGAAGAGAATCTGGTTGGAGCGATAGTTCAGAAAGGAGAAGTAGTCGCGCCCATCGTCTCCGGTAAAAAGCCATGCATAATGGAAGTTATACATGGTTTCATTGTCCAGCTCGAATGAAATATGCCTGTCCGTTTCAACTAAGTTGTAGTCGTAAGCCACTTTCCTGTTGTTTGAGTGGCAGGCTAACAGGCAAGCAAAAAGCAGGAGGCTCATATACTTTTTCATATTACCGATTGTTTAAGGTATTATATAGAGGACAAAAATAATGGAATTAACGGAACTATCACCCGGCTCCTATACTTTTATTATTTAGGTCGGGAGAGACTAATGATTGGGTAGGGAGCAACTAATGGCTTCACAGCAGTGAAGCGATCTCTTCACACCTGTGAAGCGATCGCCTAACAGGTGTGAAGCGATCGCCTCACAGCTGTGAAACCATTAGTTGCTCCCTACCTGATGATGAATATATACCTACTCGGTTGTTAGTTGGTCGGTATGTACTTATGATTAGGTCGGGAGAGGCTTGTTGCCTCACAGCTGTGGGATGATCGTCTCACAGGAGTGAGGTAATCGTCTCACAGGAGTGAGGCGATCGTCTCACACGGGTGAGACGATCATCTCACAGGAGTGAGACGATCAGTTCACAGCTGTGAGACGGTTAGTTGTTCCCGACCTATTTATGAGTTCCTCCCGAGCCGTTCATTAGCCTCTCCCGACTTCGTTATCTGTTCCCCGTTGGGCAGGGGATAGCGGGTGGAAGTAAATTAAGGTGGGGCTGGTTTGATTACAAGGGCTTTTAGGTGGTGTGTTTAAATTATTCTTCTTAACTTTGGCGGCGATTCGTGAAATAAAAATAAACGTATAGGACGATGAATATATCATACAACTGGCTGAAGAATTATCTCGACTTTGAGCTTCAGCCCGACGAAGTGGCGGCGGCATTGACCTCCATCGGTTTGGAAACCGGCAGCGTCGAAGAGGTGCAGCCCGTCAAGGGAGGCTTGGAGGGACTGGTGATCGGCGAAGTGCTGGCCTGCGTGGAGCATCCCAATTCCGACCACCTGCATATCACGACCGTCGATACCGGCGGCGGAGAGCCGTTGCAGATCGTATGCGGCGCGCCCAATGTGGCGGCGGGACAGAAAGTGGTCGTCGCCGTAAACGGGACGAAACTGTATGACGGGGATAAGAGTTTCACCATCAAACGGTCGAAAATCCGCGGCGTAGAGTCGAACGGGATGATCTGCGCCGAGGATGAGATCGGTATCGGGACAAGCCATGACGGGATCATCGTTCTTCCCGCTGAGGCTACCGTCGGGACGCCGGCAAAGGAGTACTACAATATAAAAAGCGACTACGTACTGGAGGTCGATATAACCCCAAACCGCGTGGATGCTACGTCGCACTTCGGCGTAGCGCGGGACCTGGCGGCTTACCTGAAGCAAAACGGCAAGCCGGCACGTCTGACCCGTCCCGCGGTAGACGCCTTTGCGATCGACGACCGGGCGCCGGCGACCGGGGTGACGGTAGAGAACGCCGAAGCCTGTCCGCGCTACTGCGGCGTGACGATAAAGGGCGTCTCGGTCGGGGAAAGCCCGGCGTGGTTGCAGCAAGCCTTGAAAACCATTGGCCTGAGGCCTATCAATAATATCGTGGATATCACCAATTATGTGCTGCATGAATTGGGGCAGCCCTTGCACGCCTTTGACGCCGACAGGATCAAAGGGGGGAAAGTGATCGTCCGGACGCTCCCCGAAGGGACGAAGTTCGTGACCCTCGACGAGGTGGAGCGTACCCTGACGGACAGGGACCTGATGATCTGCGACGCCGAAGAGGGAATGTGTATCGGCGGCGTCTTCGGGGGACTGGACTCGGGCGTAACGGAAGCGACCGTCAATGTGTTTCTCGAGTCGGCCAATTTCAATCCGGCGTGGATACGGAAGACCGCCCGCCGGTTCGGGCTCAATACGGATGCCTCGTTCCGCTTCGAGCGCGGCTTGGATCCGGGCAATGCCCTGTATGCGCTGAAACGGGCGGCGCTCCTTATCAAAGAGGTAGCGGGGGGACGGATCACCGGAGAGGTGCAGGATGTCTATCCCGTACCGGCCGTGCCGTATACCGTTGAGGTGGCCTACCGCAAGATAAACAGCCTGGCCGGTGGAGAGGGGATTCCGGCGGAGGCGGTCAGGAGTATCCTGGAGAGCCTCGATATCGCCGTCGTCTCCGAAACGGCGGAGGGCTTGACCCTGCACGTCCCCCCCTACCGCGTAGACGTGCAGCGCGACGTGGATATTATAGAGGAAATTCTTCGGATCTATGGATATAATAATGTACGCGTGAGCGAGAGCGTCCGGTCGAACCTGAGTTACCAGACGCCCGTAGACAGGAGCTACAAACTTCAGGACATCATCTCCGAGCAACTGTGCGGATCGGGTTTCCATGAGATCATGAATAACTCGCTGACCCGTTCGGCCTACTACGCCGAACTGTCGACCTATCCCGCCGCCCGTTGCGTCATGCTGAAAAACCCGATCAGCGCCGACCTGAACGCCATGCGCCAGACCCTCCTCTTCGGCGGGCTGGAAAGCATCGAACACAACGAGAAGCATAAGCAACATCATATCCGGTTCTTTGAGTTCGGGAACTGTTACGCCTACGTCGAAGACGACCGTAAGGAGGGCGAGAACCTCTCCGGGTTTACCGAAGATTTCCGCCTTGGCTTGTGGATCAGCGGCAACCGGACGGAAAACAACTGGGCGCACCCCGACGAGCCATCCTCCGTCTACGAGCTGAAAGCCTACGTAGAGAATGTCCTGGCGCGCCTCGGGCTTCCCGCCGGCGCACTCCTTTTCGCGCCGCTGAGCAACGACCTCTTCTCCGCCGCCCTCAGCCTGACCACCGCCTCCGGGCGGCAGTTGGGAGCGATGGGGATCGTCTGTCCGGCGCTCCGCAAGGCGCTGGACGTCGAGTCGGAGGCCTATTTCGCCGAACTGTCGTGGACAGCCCTGATGAAAGAGGTAAAGCGACACAAGACGACATTCTCCGATATCTCCAGGTATCCGGCCGTTAAGCGCGACCTCTCCCTGTTGCTTGACCGGCAGACCGCTTTCGCCGAGGTCAAACGGACGGCCCAAGAGAGCGAGCGCCATCTCCTGAAAGAGGTCGTCCTCTTCGATGTCTATGAGGGGAAAAACCTCCCGCAGGGGAAGAAATCTTATGCCGTCAGCTTCTACCTCCAGGACGAAAGCAAGACATTGAACGAGAAACAAATCGACGCCATCATGACAAAGATCCGGACAAACCTGGAACAGAAGCTGGGCGCCCAACTGAGATAAGTCATATATATTAATGTAAGAGAGCATACAACAATGGGAAGAGCGTTTGAATACCGTAAAGCAAAGAAGCTGAAACGCTGGGGCAATATGGCCCGCGTATTTACCAAGCTGGGGAAAGAGATCACCATCGCCGTTAAATCAGGCGGCCCCGACCCGGACATCAATCCGCGACTGCGTGTATTGATGCAACAGGCAAAAAAGGAGAATATGCCGAAAGAAAACGTCGAACGCGCCGTCAAAAAGGCTACCTCCAAAGACTTTACCGACTACAAGGAGATGAACTACGAGGGCTACGGCCCCTACGGCATCGCCATCTTCGTCGAAACGGCTACCGACAACACGACGCGTACCGTAGCCAACGTCCGCAGTTACTTCAATAAGCACGGCGGCTCGCTTGGAACCTCCGGAAGCCTTGAATTTCTCTTCGAGCATAAATGCGTATTCCATATCGTCAAAAAAGAGGACGTCGCACTCGAAGACCTCGAACTCGAACTGATCGACTACGGAGTGGATGAACTGGAAGAGGATGAGGACGAAATTATCCTCTACGGTGAGTTCGCACAGAATGCCGTTATCCAGAAATACCTCGAAGATAACGGATACGAAATCAACAGCGCGGAATTTATCCGTATCCCCAACGACGTCAAAGAGGTCACGCCCGAACAGCGCGAAATCCTCGACAAGCTGATCGACAAGCTCGAAGAGGATGAAGACGTCCAGAATGTCTTTCACAATATAAAAGAAGGAGAAGAGAGTGATGAGTTATAAAATTATCGTTTTAGCCAAGCAGGTGCCCGACACGCGCAACGTCGGGAAAGACGCCATGAAAGCGGACGGGACGGTCAACCGCGCCGCGCTGCCCGCCATCTTCAATCCCGAAGACCTGAACGCATTGGAACAGGCGCTGCGCCTGAAAGACCTTTACCCCGGTACGACCGTGACGCTACTCACCATGGGGCCGGGACGCGCCGCAGAAATCATCCGCGAGGGGCTTTACCGGGGCGCCGACGGCGGCTACCTGCTGACCGACCGCGCCTTTGCCGGCGCCGATACGCTGGCCACGTCGTATGCCCTTTCAATGGCTATCCGCAAGATAAAGGAGTACGACCTGATCCTCTGCGGCCGCCAGGCGATAGATGGCGACACGGCGCAAGTCGGGCCGCAGGTGGCTGAGAAATTAGGCCTTAGCCAAGTCACCTACGCCGAAGAGATACGGGGAATAAACAAGGAGAGAATCACCGTCAAACGCCGGCTTGAGCGGGGCATTGAAATAGTGGAAGCCGCACTGCCCGCCGTCGTCACGGTCAACGGAAGCGCAGCCCCCTGCCGTCCCCGCCATGCCAAGCAGGTACAGAAGTATAAACACGCAAAGACGGTCACGGAGAAGCAGGACGCCGATACGGACTATACGCAGCTGTTCCATAACCGCCCCTACCTCGACCTGCAGGAGTGGAGCGTGGCGGATGTCGGCGCCGACGTCGTCCAGTGCGGCCTGTCCGGTTCCCCGACGAAAGTGAAGAAGATAGAGAACGTCGTTTTCCAGGCAAAGGAAAACAAAGCATTGAAGCCGACCGACGAAGCGATCGACGAGCTGATGCGGGAATTAATACACAATCACACAATATGAACAACCTATTTGTATATTGCGAAATAGAAGACGGTATCGTTGCCGACGTGAGCCTGGAATTGCTCACCAAAGGACGTTCACTGGCCGCTGCGCTGGGATGCAGGATGGAAGCCGTCGCCATCGGCCATAACCTGGACGGTATTGCCCGGCAGGTTTTCCCCTACGGAGTGGAGACGCTTCACCTTTTTGATGACGTCCGTCTCTCCCCCTATACCTCCCTGCCGCATACGGCGATATTGGTTAAGCTGTTTGAAAAGGAGAAGCCGCAGATCGCCCTCATGGGAGCGACCAGTATCGGGCGAGACCTCGGCCCCCGCGTCTCCTCAGCCCTGGGCAGCGGACTGACTGCCGACTGCACGTCGCTCGAAATCGGCGACCACGAAGATAAGCGGGAGGGAAAAGTCTATCGAAACCTCCTGTACCAGATTCGTCCGGCATTCGGTGGAAATATCGTAGCGACCATCATCAACCCCGAATGTCGCCCGCAAATGGCGACCGTCCGGGAGGGCGTGATGAAGAAAGAGATCCTGGACGCCGCCCATACGGGAGAGGTAAAAAGGCATGACGCCGGCAAATACGTAGAGGCTACGGACTTTGCCGTCTCGGTGATCGACCGTCAGATGGAAAAGAGCAAGACAAACATCAAAGGCTCATCCATTATCGTTTCGGGAGGCTATGGCGTGGGGTCGAAAGAGAACTTCCAACTGTTGTACGACCTTGCCGCCGTCATTGGGGGCGAAGTAGGCGGATCACGCGCGGCGGTAGATGCCGGCCTGATCGAACACGAACGCCAGATCGGACAGACCGGCGTAACCGTTCGCCCGAAACTCTATATCGCCTGCGGCATCTCCGGCCAGATCCAACATATCGCCGGTATGCAGGAAAGCGCCATCATCATCTCCATCAACAACGACCCGAACGCCCCGATCAACGCCATTGCCGATTACGTGATCACGGGAACGGTGGAAGAGGTGATTCCGAAGATGATTACCTATTATAAACGTAATACGAAGTGATTCAAATAAAACATTATGGCTAACTATTATTTAGATACTCCCGGGTTAAAGCACCACCTGCATCATCCGTTGATGAAGCGCATCGTCGAACTGAAAGAGCGGAACTATGCCGACAAGGAAACGTACGATTATGCGCCGGTCGACTTTGAAGATGCGATGGACAGTTATGAGAAAGTATTGGAAATTGTGGGTGAAATATGCGATGAGATTATCGCGCCGAACGCCGAAGAGGTGGATCACGAGGGGCCTACGGTCAGCGATGGGCGCGTCACATACGCCGCCGGTACGCAGGTCAACCTGGACGTCGTGCGCAAAGCCGGACTGATGGGGATCACCATGCCCCGCCGTTACGACGGGCTGAATTTCCCCGTCGTCCCCTACATCATGATCGCCGATATGGTCTCCCGCGCCGACGCCGGCTTTGAAAACCTCTGGGGATTGCAGGACTGTGCGGAAACGCTGTATGAGTTTGGAAACGAAGACCAGCGCAAAAAGTATATCCCCCGCGTATGCGCCGGGGAAACCATGTCGATGGACTTAACCGAGCCTGACGCCGGTTCAGATTTGCAGTCGGTCATGTTAAAAGCCACCTTCAGCGAAACGGACAATTGCTGGTATCTCAACGGTGTAAAGCGCTTCATCACCAACGGAGACGCCGATATCCACCTGGTATTAGCCCGTTCGGAAGAGGGGACAAGGGACGGCCGCGGCCTTTCGATGTTCATCTACGACAAAAGGAACGGCGGCGTAACGGTACGGCGCATCGAAAACAAAATGGGTATCAAAGGCTCTCCCACCTGCGAACTGGTCTACCGCAATGCCAAAGCCGAGCTGTGCGGCGAACGGAAGCTGGGTCTCATTAAATATGTGATGGGATTGATGAACAACGCCCGCCTGGGCATTATGGCGCAGTCCGTCGGCCTGAGCGAAGCGGCCTACCGCGAGGGTTTCGCCTACGCCATGGAACGTAAACAGTTCGGTAAAGCCATCATCGAGTTTCCCGCCGTATACGAAATGGTCTCCCTGATGCGCGCAAAAGCAGACGCCTCCCGCTCCATGCTGTATGAAACGGCGCGGTTCGTCGATATGTACAAAGCATGGGATGATGTCTCCAAAGAGCGGAAACTGGAGCCCGAAGAGCGCCAGGAGATGAAGAAGTACAGCAAACTGGCCGACGCATTCACCCCGATGGGCAAAGGAATGACCTCCGAATATGCCAACCAGAATGCCTACGACGCCATCCAGATACATGGCGGTTCGGGTTTCATGAAAGACTATACCTGCGAACGCCTCTACCGCGATGCCCGCATCACCAATATCTACGAGGGAACGACCCAGTTGCAGGTCGTCGCCGCCATCCGCCATGTCATCACCGGCACCTACCTCGCCCAGATCCGCGAATACGAAGCCATCGGCTACAAGCCGGAACTGGAAGAGCTGAAAAACCGCCTGATGGAGATGACCGCCAAATACGAAGAGGTAGTCGCCCATGTCACGGAATATAAAGACAACGAATACCTGGACTTTCATGCCCGCCGCCTGGTAGAAGCCGCCGCCCACTGTATCTTCGGATACCTGCTGCTGCAAGATGCCAATAGGGATGAAGCGTTCAGCCGTTCGGCGCGGGTATATACCGCCTACGGAAGAGCGGAGGTCGACAAGATCCATTCCTACATCACGACGTTCGACCGGAAAGACTTGGGCTTCTTCAAAATCGTCTAACGAGTGTCATGTATATAAAAAACGAAAGCCGCGAGATTCACATCCCACGGCTTTCTACACTAACCCTTAACTTTAACCAATGAAAAACAATAATCTACTATTTTCTCATGTTAATGAAGCAATTGCTGCCTCGTAGTTTGGTTCTTTTTCTATTTCCGGAACTAATTCCGTATATACTATTTTGCCTTTTTCGTCAATAACGAAAACGCACCTGGCTAACAAGCCTTTTAAAGGACCTTCAATTAAAAGCATGCCGTAATTATCTTCAAACGATGAGTGACGAAACGTAGATACCGTCGTCACATGATCAATACCTTCCGTCGCACAGAACCGTCCGTGGGCAAATGGTAAATCTTTGGAGATAGCCAATACGACCGTGTTGGGCAAAGCGGCCGCTTCTTCGTTGAAGCGTCTCACTGACCTTGCACATACGGAGGTATCCAAGCTGGGGAAAACATTCAAAACGATTCTGTAACCTTTTAACGTGTCAAATGAAAAATCTGATAGATCACTTCTCACGCCGAAAAAGTATGGCGCTTCTGAACCTACTTGAGGGATGCGCCCCTTTGTCTGAGTTTTTTTTCCTTTAAATACGACTTCTGCCATTTTTCTTTTCTTTTACGGAACTAAGGTAATGCTTTTAATTCATCCTGCTCACTTATAAAACAACAAAAATTCTAAAATGTTTCGTTTTTAATATTATTTAATATATAAAGGCATGGTTATAATCTCTACCTTTGCTCAAAATAAACGTAAAATGAATTGGATAATACTGGCGGGTATCATTTTTATTGCTGTTATACAGCTTGTTATATTATTTAATTATATTCGGCACGCTTTTGAACGGATAGAGAAGAATTTCAGGGAAGATTTTAGCTTCAACCGTGAAGAGAGCCGCAAGACAGCCAAAGACAACAGGGACGACCTCTCCCGCGTCATGCACGAATTTCGGGAATCGTTCGAGCGGGGTATCGCCTCGTTTAAACAACAGCAGAAAGAAAAACTGGAAGAGATACGCGTCACGGTGGATGAGAAATTGCAAAAAACACTGAACGAACGGATCGGGCAATCGTTTCGCCTGGTCACCGAACAGCTGGAAAACGTCCAGAAAGGACTGGGGGAAATGCAAACGCTGGCGCAGGATGTAGGGGGGCTTAAACGTGTGCTGAGCAACGTCAAGACGCGGGGGAATATCGGGGAGATACAGCTCAGTATGCTGCTCGAACAGCTATTGGCTCCCGAACAGTATGATAGTAATGTACGCACGCGTAAGGACTCCGACGCCGTCGTCGAATTTGCGGTAAAGCTGCCGGGCAAAGACGATATGCGCGATTATGTCTACCTGCCCATAGACGCCAAGTTCCCCAAAGATATTTACGAACAATTATTGAACGCCTACGATACGGGCGACACCCGCTCGATCGAGCTATGCGGAAAGGCGCTGGAGGCCACCGTCAGGAAAATGGCGAAAGAGATCTCCGACAAGTACCTTGACCCGCCCACCACGACCGATTTCGCTATCATGTTCCTGCCTTTTGAAAGCATCTATGCCGAAATAGTCCGCCGCTCGTCCCTCCTGGAAGACCTGCAACGCAACTACAAAGTCGTCGTGACGGGGCCGACCACCCTGGCGGCCATCCTGAACAGCCTCCAAATGGGTTTCCGTACCTTAGCCATACAGAAACATTCCGGCGAAGTATGGACCATACTGGGCGCGGTGAAAAAAGAGTTTGAACTGATCGGCGGTATGCTGCAAAACGCACAGAAGAACCTCAATACGGCAAGCGGGCAAATCGAAAAGGTGCTGGGCGTACGTACGCGGGCGATTCAACGCAAGTTGCGGGATGTAGACACCCTGAGCGCACAGGAGGCGCGCGCCGTCATTCCCGAGATAGGCCTGTTGGATGATGAAGATGAAGAAGAATGAGGAACAGCAGGCCGGGAACGAAGATGATACCCGCCGAAACGAACAGCGCCGTTTTTAGTGAATACATGTCGTTCAGCCATCCGATATAGGGGGCGATGGCGGCAAAGAAGAGGCGGATAATGAAGTTGCGGATGGATAATACCGTCGCACGCATGTCTGAAAAGGTGATCTGGTTGATGTATCCTTTCAGTATCGGCGTGGCAAATCCCCTGAAGATATAGAAAACCAACAGGATAAGCAGGCTGACGTGCGTCAGGTTGCAGGCGAGGGCGATATATCCGCCGACGATGCAGGCGAGGATCAGCCCGTTCATCCGTTGCATGCCCAGGCGACGCTCCATACGGTGGGCGTAGAAAGCGGCCGTACCGGCGGTCAGGTTCAGCGCCGTCCAGATGATACCGAAATGGGAGGTGGGCGTATCGATATGGATGAGGACAGGCTGTACGAACCAGGCCATCATCAGGGTGGCAGAGCCGATCATTCCCGAATACAGGATGTTGTAACAGATATGCTTGTTGGTCACGAGTGCATACTTGATGATCCGCATGATTTCGGAGAACGGGCCTTGCACACTCTTCCTGCTGCCCAGCTCTTTGAGCATAAACGCCGCCGGAATACCGCTAAAGGCGATAACGGCTTGTCCGTAAAAGGGCAGGCGAAGCGAATAGGCCGCCAGGAATCCGCCGATAACGCCTGCGATAGCTTCGGCAAAATTCCCCACCATGGTGATACGCCCCTCGTACCGGAGGTATACGCTCTCTTTTCCGTATTCGACGGTTGTGTCGTAGAGCAAGGCCGAATCTGCGCCGTTCACCAGTGTTTGTCCGCATCCCAGCAGGATTTCCGCAAGGATGAAATAGGAAAAGGTACCGGTAAGGGAGTAGCAGGCATATCCTGCGAAAAAGAGCATACACCCTGTGATCAGGCACTTTTTCCTCCCCCAGACGTCGGCCAGGTAGCCGGACGGGATCTCCAGTATGACGGCGGTAACCGAATAGACGCTTTTGAGGATAAAGATGTCTTGCAGTTTCAGTCCGTGGTCTTCATAGAAAAGGACGATGATAGGCATTACCAGCGTAAACCATTTGGATAGTTTAATCAGATAAAGCGCAAATAGGTTTCTTTTCATGAAGGATGTCCGTTCAGTTTATGTAAATGAGTCCACAAAGATAGGTTGTATTTATTTTTTGATGTATATTTGCAAGGTAATCTTTAATTTTAATTAACCTGATATGAATTATGCCATTATAGCAGCCGGTGAAGGTTCCCGTTTAATACAAGAGGGAGTTAACTCCCCGAAGCCGTTGGTGTGCGTACAGGGGGTTCCTTTGATCGACCGCCTGGTTAGCCTGTTTATACGATGCGGGGCATCTTCCGTCCATGCCATCGTCAATGAAGAGATGAGGGAGGTGCAGGATTATTTGCGAAGCCGGCATTATCCTGTCCCGTTCCATCTGACGGTCAAGTCCACCCCCAGTTCGATGCACAGTTTTTACGAGTTGATGCCCTATCTTGGGGAGGAGGTCTGCCTGGCTACCGTCGATACCGTCTTCAGGGAAGATGAGTTCGGGCGGTACGTCGACGCTTTCCGGCATGAAGAGGAGGCGGACGGGTTGATGGCCGTGACCGGTTATGTGGATGATGAAAAACCGTTGTATGTCCATACTACGGGCGAAGATGGGATGATCGATGGCTTTTCCGACTGTCCGGACGGCGGGAGCCGCTTCGTTTCGGGTGGGCTTTATTGCCTGAAGCGTCCGGCGTTTGACGTCCTGGAGGAGGCTGTCCGGCAGGGCGTGTCGAGGATGAGGAATTATCAGCGGCTGCTGCTGGAAAGGGGATTGAAGTTGAAAGCATATCCCTTCAGTAAGATCATTGATGTCGATCATGCGGCGGATATCGTGAAAGCCGAACAGTTTTTAAACCTATAAATACAGCATCATACGTGGAAGAATTAACGATAGCAGGAATCCGGCGAAGGAGTGTGTTTTCCCCCAACCATGTGGGGAACGATTCCGCCATCTTTCATTTTACGGCGAAAGAGCTTCGCCGGTTGGGGTGTACGGTCAATGAGTATGCCGAATCCGTTCTTGCGGAGGATGATATAGGGGAGCGTTTTATTTTCAATATGGTGCGCGACGGATTATCCGTCAAGAAGCTTCAGCGTTACGAGAACGAGGGGCGGGTGGTCGTCAACTCCGCTTACGGGATCGAGAACTGCACGCGCGAGAGGATGACCCGCCTGTTGCTGGCCGGTGGCATCCCTTATCCCGAGAGCCTGATCGTGGCGACGAAAGACGATTTGACGGCGGCCTTTGAACAGGTGGGCTTTCACAACTGTTGGGTCAAGCGGGGGGACTTTCATGCGATTCACCGCGAAGACGTCACCTACGTCCGTAACCGCGAAGAGGCGCAGGGTATTGTGGAGGAGTATGCCATCCGGGGCATCAGGAGCGCCGTGATCAACCGCCACCTGGTGGGCGACCTGATTAAGTTCTACGGCGTAGCCGGGACGGATTTCTTTTATTGGTTTTACCCCTCGCCCGAGCATCATAGCAAGTTCGGGCTGGAGCAGATAAACGGGACGGCGAAAGGGATTCCCTTTGACGAGGCCTATCTCCATACGTTGTGCGCCGAGGCTGCCGGGATATTGAATATCCATATTTATGGCGGGGACTGCATCGTTTCGGAAGACGGCATGATCCATATTATCGACTTTAACGACTGGCCGAGTTTTGCGCCTTGCCGGGAGATGGCCGTTCCCTACATCGCCGGGCGAATCTATTCCTTAATCTACACATCATGCAAGATAGAAGAAAGAAACCTGATATAAGCGCGACGTTCAAATCCCTGGATACGGAGGAGGCGATCGACCTTTATTTTTACCGTCCCGTCGGCTATCGCTGGGCGTTGCTTTTCGAGCGCTTCGGCGTATCGCCCAATACCGTAACGGTAGCCGCTATCTTTATCGGGATTGTGGCGGGCGTCTGTTTCTATTTCCGGGATATGGCCGTCAACGTCGCCGGTATGCTTCTTCTGGTTTGGGCGAATACGTATGATAGCGCGGACGGGCAGTTGGCGCGGATGACGGGGAAGATCTCCCCGATGGGGCGTATGCTGGACGGCTTTTGCGGCGACCTCTGGTTCATTACCATCTATGCCGCCATCTGCTTCCGCCTGATGCCCCAGTGGGGCGTATGGATATGGCTGTTGGGGGCCTTTACCGGTTATTTCCATAGCCGGCAGGCGGCCATGGCCGATTATTACAGGAACATCCATTTGCTGTTTTTGAAAGGGAAATCCGGTAGCGAACTATCCCATTCCGCCATCCTGAAAGAGGAGTATAAGCGGCTGGGGTGGAAAAAGGATTTCTTCTATAAACTGGCGAATGTCCTTTATACGCACTATACGGCAGGGCAGGAGCAGTGGAGCCCCCGGTTTCAGCGGATGATGCGTGTGCTACGGGAGAGGTACGGCGATGAGGCGCCCGGATGGTTCAGGGAGGCTTTCCGGACGAAGAGCCTTTCGTTGATGAAATATGCCAATATGCTCTCTTTCAATACCCGTATCATTGCCCTGTTTGCCGCCCTGTTTATGGATAGGCCGTGGCTTTATTTCGTGTTTGAAGCGACCGTACTGAACGGTATGCTGCTGTATATGACCGTCAGGCACGAACGTTTCTGTGCCGCTTTTACAGAACGATTAACAGCTGAAACCGCAGAATATGATTGACATACATCGTATAAAAGGCGTTCTCTTCGATTACGGCGGAACGATCGACACCAATGGGATGCATTGGGCGGAAGTCATCTGGAAAGCCTATCAGTCGATGCGTATCCCCGTATCGAAAGAGGACTTTCTCCAGGCGTATATATACGCCGAGAGAATGTTGGAGAAAAGGGCCTTGATTCTTCCGGTGTTCAATTATTGGGATACGCTTCGCGTGAAAACCCAACTGCAGGTCGAATGGTTGCTCAAAAGCGGGTCATTGCTCAGAGGCCCCCACTTGGATGCCATTGTCTCCGGCGTTACCTATTGGTGCTATACCTACGCCAAGATATCCATCGAAACGGCACGCCCTATCCTCTGCCACCTGTCCGTAAGCTACCCGTTGGCGCTGGTCACCAATTTTTACGGGAATATCGAGACGATACTGAAGGATTTTAGGCTGGATGGCTATTTCTCCATCGTGATCGAATCGGAGGCGGTAGGTATCCGGAAGCCTCATCCCGATATGTTTGCCCTGGGGCTTGAGGGGCTGAAACTCTTACCGGAGGATACGGTCGTTATCGGCGACTCGTATGATAAGGATATTGCGCCTGCCGCGTTGTTAGGTTGTCAGACCATCTGGCTGAAAAGAAAAGGGTGGGGCGAATACCGCGGAGATGAAACGGCGGATGAGATTATTTCCGACATTACGGAGCTGATGGATTTGTTTGCGACGATTGTTTAACCTCTATAAAAATGTGATTGAATGAAAATGAATGAACTGAAATGGATGGCCGCCTGTCTTGTGTGGCTTCTCGCCTCCTGCCGGGGAGGGGATTACGAATATGCGTTCCGGAACCCGGACCTTCCCGTCGAACGGCGGGTGGACGATTTGCTGAGCCGCCTGACGCTGGAAGAAAAGGTGGCTCAGATGATGAACGCGACGCCGGCCATCGAACGGCTGGGTATTCCTCCGTACGATTGGTGGAATGAAGCGTTGCACGGGGTAGCCCGCGCGGGAAAGGCGACGGTCTTTCCGCAGTCTATCGCTATGGCGGCGACGTTTGACGAGGAGGCCTTGTACACGACCTTTACCATGGTCAGCGACGAGGCGCGCGCCAAGTATCACCGGTATCAGGAAGACGGGGAGTATGACCGCTACAAGGGGTTGACGTTCTGGACGCCCAATATCAATATCTTCCGCGACCCGCGCTGGGGACGGGGTATGGAGACCTACGGCGAAGACCCTTTCCTGACGGCGCGAATGGGCGTTGCCGTCGTCAAGGGGCTACAGGGGGATGATCCCCATTACCTGAAAACGCACGCCTGCGCCAAACATTATGCCGTACATAGCGGGCCGGAATGGAACCGCCATGAGTACGACGCCGTCGTGTCGCCCCGCGATTTGTGGCTGACCTATCTGCCGGCCTTTGAAGCGTTGGTGAATGAGGGGAACGTGCAGGAGGTGATGTGCGCATACAACCGTTTCGAGGGACAGCCCTGTTGCAGTAGCGACAAACTGCTGGTGGATATCCTGCGTAATACATGGGGGTATGACCGTATCATCCTTTCGGACTGCGGCGCGATTGACGATTTCTGGGTAAAGGATCAAAAAACGCCCCGCCACGAAACGCATCCCAACGGGGAAAGCGCTTCGGCGGAGGCGGTAAAGTCAGGGACGGATCTGGAGTGTGGCGGCAGTTACCATGCGTTGTTGAACGCCGTCGCGGAGGGGCTTGTGACGGAAGAGGAGTTGGATATCTCCCTGCGCCGCCTGTTCAGGGGACGTTTCGAGTTGGGGCTGTTCGATCCCGACGAACGGATACCCTACGCCGCCATCCCTTACGACGTGGTGGAAAGCCCCAGCCATGTGGCGCAGGCATTGGAGATGGCACGCAAAAGTATCGTTCTGCTGAAAAACAACGGCATACTGCCCCTGAGCAAAGAGATAGGGAAGATTGCGGTAGTAGGGCCTAACGCCGCTGATTCCGTCATGCTGTGGGCGAATTACAACGGCTTTCCCTCCCGGACGGTGACGCTGCTGGATGGGATCAGGAATAAAGCGCCCCAGGCTGAAGTCGTCTACGAATTGGGCTGTAACCATACCGACCATTACCGCGAGGATGCCGCCGCCCATATCACATCGCAGGTGAAAGATGCGGATGTGATTATCTTTGCAGGCGGTATATCCCCCCGTTTGGAGGGCGAAGAGATGCCGATCGAGATCGAGGGCTTCAAGAAAGGGGATCGTACGGATATTGAACTGCCAAAGGTACAGCAGGAGGTCATCCGGATACTGAAAGCGACGGGCAAACCGATTATCTATATCGTCTGCACCGGCAGCGCCCTGGCCTTGAACTGGGAAGAGGCCAATGTCGACGCGATCCTGAATGCCTGGTATGGCGGGCAGGAGGCGGGAACGGCGGTGGCCGACGTCCTGTTTGGCGATTATAACCCGGCGGGGAGGCTTCCGGTAACCTTTTACAAGTCGGTGGCGCAGCTTCCCGATTTCCAGGATTACAACATGAAAGGGCGTACCTATCGGTATATGACGGAAAAGCCATTGTATCCTTTCGGGTATGGGCTGAGCTATACGACGTTTGAGTACCGGGACGGACGGTTATCCGATCTTTCCGTCCAGTCCGGCCAACCTGTAACGCTCTCTTTCGGACTGGCCAATACGGGCGGGACGGATGGCGATGAGGTGGCGCAGGTCTACGTCGGGAATCCGAATGACCCGGATGGCCCTCTCAAAGCCCTGAAAGCGTTCCGGCGGATACACGTAAAGGCGGGGGGAGTGCAGGAGGTTCGTTTCGAGTTGCCGGCAAGCGCGTTCAGCTCGTTTAATGATGAGACGCAGACGACGGAGATACGCCCCGGGAAATACCACATCATGTATGGCGGCTCTTCCGGCGACGAGGCATTGCAACGCCTTGAACTGACGATTCGCTGAGAGGCGGGCGTTTACCTTATCCTGTACCGGTAGACATTGGATGCTGCCCAGTTGATCTGGGTGGTATCCTTGTTGTAGCTTCTGGCGTACCTGATCCTGAAATACAAACTGTCGCCCGTGGTGGCGTCGATGAGCTGTTTCAGGTCGAACGCATTATAGTATTTCGTAAGGGGGGTGGATTGCGGAGGGGCGTCCACCTCTTTTATGACGCGATAAAAGAGGTCGTAGACCGGCTGGTTGTTTTCGTCGCGCGGGGTTTCATAGCCCGGATTGTAGGAGAGGTTGAATTGCAACGGCAGCGAATCCAGCCTGTTGTGTACCGAAAACAGGAAATAGACATCCCCGACAAGCGTACTCCTCAACTCAAGGGAAGAGACGAGCTGTTCGTTTTTCACCACGCCGGACGAATCGGCCAGCCCTGCGGCGGCATCGGTGAGCAGCGTATGCCTCGGCACGGTGTCGAACCTGACGACGCTGACAGTCCTGAACCCTTTGATCCTGCCCGAATCCGCATTCTCCGGCGAACCGAAATCAATATCGAAGTGCACCAGTCCGCAATCGCCGTTCTCTACATTCTGGTTGAATTTCGATGCATACACCTTATACTCTCTCATGTGTATAAAGACGCTGTCGTTCGCTGCTATTTCGATCACCCCGGGCTGGTTCGCCACCCGAAGCTTCTGGCTACTCTCTGCCAAACAGGAACCCAACAACAGCACAATCGCCATCCCCATCCCCAACAGATTTCTTATATCCCTTTTCATTTTCATATTATGTTTTGCTTAATAAATCAAGAAGATAGCGCCCGTATTGGTTTTTGCTCATCGGGGCGGCGATTTCCCTGAGTTTGGGGGCGTCGATCCATCCGTTGCGGTAGGCGATCTCTTCGAGGCAGGCGATTTTCAGGCCTTGCCGTTTCTCGATCACTTCGACAAAGGTGGATGCTTCCGACAACGAGTCGTGCGTACCGGTATCCAACCAGGCAAACCCCCGCCCTAATAGCTGTATCTTTAAGTCGCCCGCCTTTAGATAGGCCTCGTTTACCGTCGTGATCTCCAGCTCGCCACGTGCCGATGGCTTGATCCGCTTGGTGATATCCACCACCGTATTGGGATAAAAGTAAAGCCCGACGACGGCATAGTTCGATTTCGGGTGTTCCGGCTTCTCTTCCAGCCCGGTTACGTTCCCCTCGCCGTCCAGTTCCGCCACGCCGTACCGTTCGGGATCGTTGACGTAATAGCCGAAGATCGTCGCTTTCTGCAGCTCCTCCGTATCCCGGACTGCCTTTTTCAGCATGGTGGTAAAACTTTGCCCGTAAAAGATGTTGTCGCCCAAAACAAGGCACACCGCATCGTCGCCGATAAACGCCTCGCCAATCATAAACGCCTGGGCTAACCCGTCGGGAGAGGGCTGCTCCGCATACGCTATCTGTACGCCATAATCCGTGCCGTCGCCCAACAGACGGCGGAAACCCGGCAAGTCCTGCGGGGTAGAGATAACCAGGATCTCCCTGATACCGGCCAACATGAGTACCGACACCGGATAATAGATCATCGGTTTATCATAAATAGGAAGTAATTGTTTAGAAACACCTTTTGTTACAGGATACAACCGCGTACCCGCCCCCCCTGCCAGAACTATACCTTTCATTACAATGATGTCGTTTTTTTACTGTTCATATCTTTTTAATTCACCTGCCTGATATCGCCTGCGCCGGTTTTCTTGATCAGCTGTACGGGTGCGTCCCCTTTATACCGGATATCGCCTGCACCGGAAACCGAAACGTTCAGGCGGCCTGTGGCATGCACATCCAGGTCGCCGCTTCCCGAAACCGAACAATCCAGCTCTTTCACGATGAAATCGAACGCCCCCATATCTCCCGCGCCGCTCACGCCAAAGACGCCCCGTTCGGCTTTTCCTTTGAGGGTGACGTCGCCGCTACCGCTGACCTGGCTCTCTATCTCCTCACAAACAAGGTCACTGGCTTTCAAGTCGCCCGCGCCGCTCACCCGTACCTTAAACCGTTCCACCCTGACCGGCTTGTCCAGCTTGACATCGCCTGC
Source organism: Tannerellaceae bacterium (assembly GCA_031273385.1). Classification (GTDB taxonomy): domain Bacteria; phylum Bacteroidota; class Bacteroidia; order Bacteroidales; family Tannerellaceae; genus DFXE01. Next base: position 20,025 of record JAISRY010000159.1, read on the forward strand.
GCCGCTGACGGTTATTGCGAGGTCGTCGGTTTTGAGGTCATTCATAAGCACAAAATCGCCACACCCCGACACCGACACGTTCTGCAACGTTTTCGAATGTCCGCTTATCTCCAGGCGGCTGGGGATGATGCGCTTTCCTTCTTTCACCCCGATAGACAGTGTCCCGTTGGAAGAGCTGATCAGCAGCAAAGGATACAGATTCTCATCCACGGTGATCTCTAAAGCGGCCTCTCCCTCTGTCTGCGAATAACGAAAGACCGGATTTTTCGACTTCTTACCGAAAAACCGGTCATTCCACTCAATACCCGGGCCAAACTCAATCCCTTTAAACTCGCTCACCTGAACCTCTTTGGTCACGATCGAGCCATTACCTTTCACCTTTTCAGCATGAACGCTGCACGTCCCTGCCATCATGCACAGGCTGACGCAAAAAAACAGAATCCCCTTTTTCATATCGTTTGTCATTTAAAGCATTGTATCCTATAAGACGACGTTTGACCGCTCAAAGTTACAAAAAATGGGTGAATTATCCTATCGGATGAGAACAAAATACTTAACTTATATGTTGTAAACGATCCCCTCCGCCAACCGCCGTCCATATTCCTCAATATATTCCATCGGCGACAATTTCGGTTTTTTCTCCTTTTTCTGCCTCTCCTTTTTCCCCTCTTTGCTCGTAAATTCATCATAGCCGTTGAGGTAGATGCTCGTACCCCCTTCGATACGGGTGATGTTGATCAATTTTTTGTCGGCTAACTTTTGCAGCAATTTTCCTGTGATCGACAAGTGAACGCCGGCAAGTTCCGCCAGTTGACGGTATGTTCCGATCCATTCTCCCCGGCGGCAGGATACCATCCGTTTGCCAAAAAGGACTTCTCCGTCGGCATAGTTGCAATAGAGAAAAAGAACCAGGTGTACCCGAGCCTCTTGCTGTCCGTTTAATGCTGCTTTCAATAAGTTGCGAGGCACACAAAGGTAGGCATTACCATGAATTTTTTCCAAGCTTGAGGCTTCTTCGTTAGATAACTCACTCATATTTGGTATTTTAAATTAATAAAAAAACAATCATTTTTCCTCTTTTGCATTTCATGAACGCAACTTGAACGCAAAAGTCGTCTCCAGATCCCACTTCCAGAAAGGCTTTCAGGCATATTGATGAACAGAGTTTGAACGCATTTGGTCATATTCCTTACATTATATATAAAAGAAGAAAAAGAAAGAATAGCGCTCCCGCTTTTTTTCCTTTTTCTTTTTTCTTGAAGCCACAAAGATACCATAAGTCTCCCAATCTCGCAAACCCTGTTTGCTTATATCTCAACCGGACGGGAGCAATTTTAAACCGGACGGGAGCAAATCCAAACGGGACGGGAGCAATTTCAAACGGGACGGGAGCAATTGTGCCAATGTGGAAAATCCGCACGAGCAGGGAAAGCAGAGAGAAACCGATAAAGCGGCAAAAAGAAACGTTGAAAACAGCTAACGGTCACACTGCGGGCGTGTGGTCATACCTTTGCCGGAGTATTTATTTAAAACGAAGTATGATGGAAATTAGTTATTCCGAAAGTTTATGGCTACTTTCGCACCGTAATTTTAACATATTAATCAAACTAAATGTCATGAGTAATCTAATAGCAAACGAGTACCAGGGTTTCGAACAGATAAAACACGTAGATGAACAGGGCAATGAATTTTGGCTTGCCCGGGAATTGGTGCCGGTTTTGGAATATACCAAATGGGAAAATTTCAAGAAGGTAGTTGACAGAGCAATGCTTGCCTGTCGGAACAGCGGGTTTAACATCGCAGACCATTTTCCTGAGGTCAGGAAAATGGTCGAGATGCCGTCAAAGCAAAAAAAGGACGGGCATTTTGGTTTTCCTGACCTCAGGAAAACCAAAATGATCATTGATTATAAGCTTTCTCGTTATGCCTGTTACCTGATTGTACAGAACGGCGACCCGCGAAAAGAGATCATCGCGACCGGACAAACCTATTTTGCCATTCAGACAAGGCGACAGGAGGTTGCCGATTATTTTAATCAGTTAGACGAAGATAACAAACGGCTGGTCGTTCGCGGCGACATTAAGAAATGGAATCAAATGCTTGCTGAAGCGGCTCATCAAGCGGGCGTTATTACGGATGAGGAATTTGCCCGGTTTCAGAATGCCGGCTATATGGGGCTATATGGAGGCGAAACGGTACAGGATATTCACTCCCGGAAAAAGTTGCAACCAAAGCAGAAGATATTGGATTTCATGAACAGTCAGGAATTGGTTGCCAATCTTTTTCGGATATCGCTTGCGGAGGAAAAAATCCGGAATGAACAAGTCCAAGGAGCGGAAAATGCGGCCATGACCCATAACCAAGTCGGGCAAGAGGTGAGAAAAACCATCCAGCGGGTAGGCGGCGTTTTGCCTGAAGATCAGCCGACTCCGGGGGAAAGTATCGAAGATGTTCAAAAAGAACAGCTTAAAAAGTTAAAATCGCAACAAAAGCTCATGTTAGATGAGTAATAGTCATTAATTTTTTAATACATTAATCAAATGAGACAGACACATTTTTACGAACAGAGGGCGTTTCGGTTCAGGAAATTTGTACGGAAAGGCTATGCGGTATTCAACAGTATGCACAGGGTGGTTAATATCGGGGTCGTTGCCGGGTGCGTCCTTGTGTGTATGCACGCTACGAAGACGGCGGCGCAGACGGTCGGCGGCGAACAACAGCAGAAAATGCTGGAGCAGGAGTTGGATGAGGTCATGGTGACGGCCTCGCGTCTGGAGACGCCGGTCGGGCAGACGGCTAAAGCGGTGACCGTTATCACAAAAGAGCAAATCGCGCAATCGCCCGTCCGCAGTATTCAGGATCTGCTGGTATATGCAGCCAATATTGACGTTCTCCAGCGCGGAGGACATGGCGTACAAGCCGATATCTCCATTCGCGGAGGATCATTCGACCAGAACTCGGTACTATTAAACGGCGTCAACCTCTCCAACCC
>JAISRY010000179.1 GCA_031273385.1 Tannerellaceae bacterium
CCCATGGCGATCTGTGCGACGTATACATAGCCGTATGTTGAGGCGATCAGCCCAAGGTCTTTCTTGCGGATACGCTTACCCGAAGCGGCGAACTTGGCGATCGCGCCGACGGGCGTCGCTTTTGACGACTGGCCGCCGGTATTGGAATACACTTCCGTATCGAGTACCAGCACGTTGACGTCACGTCCCGACGCCAAGACATGATCCAGCCCGCCGAATCCGATATCGTACGACGCACCGTCGCCGCCAATGATCCATTGCGAGCGTTTTACCAGGTAGGGGCTGAGTTCAGCCAGTTGCCGGCCTGTCTCACATTCGGGGTTTTGCGCGGCGTATTCCTTGAGCAGCGGCGTAAGCACGGCGGCAAGCTCTTTGGTCTTCTCGGCCTCGTTGCGGTGGGCGATCCAGTCGCCGAACAGGGCTTTAATCTCTGCGGGGGCATTGTCGCCTGCCATGACTTCCTGCATGAGGCGAACAATGCGTTCGCGCATCGTGTCGACGGCCAGGTTCATCCCCATACCGTATTCCGCGAAATCTTCAAACAGGGAGTTCGCCCATGCCGGCCCATGTCCGTTTTCCGCTACCGTATAGGGGGTGGAGGGTACCGAGCCGGAATAGATGGAAGAACATCCGGTCGCGTTCGCAATCATCTGCCGTTCGCCAAACAGCTGGGTAAGGAGCTTCACATAAGGCGTTTCACCGCAACCGGAGCAGGCGCCCGAAAACTCAAACAGCGGCGTGGCGAATTGCGAGTTTTTCACGTTCGCCTGCACATTCACCAGGTGTTGTTTGCTCTTCACGCCGTCGGCGCAATATTCCCAGGCGGGGACTTCCGTCATCTGGCTTTCGAGGGTGGCCATTTCCAACGCCTTACCCTGCTTGTTGCCCGGGCATACATCCACGCAGTTGCCGCAACCCAGGCAGTCCAGTACGGAGACCTGGATACGGAACGCCATGCCGTCGAACTGTTTCCCGATCGCTTTCAGCGTCTTATTGAACGGCGCCTTTTCCTGTTCGGCCTGATCCAGCACAAACGGGCGGATAGAGGCGTGGGGACATACGTAGGCACACTTGTTGCACTGGATGCAATTCGCCGGTTCCCAGACAGGCACGTGCGAGGCGACGCCGCGCTTTTCGTACTTGGCCGTTCCCTGCCGCCATGTCCCGTCTTCTATCCCCGTAAAGGTGGAGACAGGCAACAGGTCGCCATCCTGTGCATTGATGACGTTCACTACGTTTTCGATAAACGCGGGCGCCTCTTTCCTGTCGCTGGCTTCGTCGGGGAGGTCGGCCCATTCCGGTTTGACGGTCAATTGGCTGTAAGCCCCGCCCTGGTCGACTGCCGCATAGTTTTTGTTGACGATATCTTCCCCCTTGTTGCCATACGACTTGACGATGAATTTCTTCATCTGTTCGATCGCCAGGTCTACGGGGATCACGCCGGTAATGCGGAAGAATGCCGATTGGAGGATGGTATTGGTGCGGTTGCCCAACCCGATCTCTTCCGCAATCTTGGTGGCGTTCATATAGAAAACCGTGATATTCTTCTTCGCAAAGTAACGTTTGATCTTGTTGGGCAGGTTCTTCTCCAGCTCTTCCGCGTTCCAAATGGTGTTCAGGAGGAATGTACCGTTGGAGCGAAGCCCGCGCGTAACGTCATACATCCTTAAATAGGCCTGTACGTGGCAGGCCACGAAATTGGGGGTATTCACCAGGTAGGTCGAACGGATCGGGTCGTCGCCGAAGCGGAGGTGCGAACAGGTGAAACCGCCCGACTTCTTCGAGTCGTACGAGAAATAGGCCTGGCAGTATTTATCGGTGTTATCGCCGATAATCTTCACCGAGTTCTTGTTTGCGCCGACTGTCCCGTCTGCGCCCAAGCCATAGAATTTGGCTTCGAACATCCCCTCGCCGCCCAGCGCGATCTCCTCTTTCTGGGGAAGCGAAGTAAAGGTCACATCATCCGTTATACCGATCGTAAAGCCGTTCTTCGGCAGGGGCAGCGACAGGTTTTCATAAACGGACAGTATCTGTGCCGGAGTGGTATCTTTCGACGATAAGCCATAACGTCCACCGACGATAAACGGGGCGTTCTCCTGTCCGTAGAAACAGTCCTTTACATCCAGGTACAGCGGTTCGCCGTTCGCTCCCGGCTCTTTGGTACGGTCGAGGACGGCGATCCTTTTTGCCGTCGCGGGTACGGCTGCAAGGAAATGCTTGGCCGAGAACGGACGGTATAGATGGACGGCGACCAACCCGACCTTTTCACCCTGCTCCGTCAGGTAATCAATAGCTTCGCGGATGGCTTCGGTAGCCGAACCCATGGCGATGATGACGCGATCGGCATCCTCTGCGCCGTAATAGTCGAACAGGCCGTATTTACGCCCGGTAATCGCCGACAGCTCGTTCATGTATTCTTCGACGATGGCGGGGACGGCTTCGTAGTAGGGGTTGCACGCCTCCCTGTGCTGGAAAAAGGCGTCGGGGTTTTCGGCCATACCGCGTGCGACGGGATGTTCGGGGTTTAACGAGCGGGCGCGGAACCCGGCCAATGCTTCCCGGTCGATCAGGTGCGCCACGTCTTCGTTCGCCAGCGCTTCGATTTTCTGTATCTCATGCGAAGTACGGAAACCGTCGAAGAAGTTGACGAACGGTATGCGGGATTTGATCGTCGCCAAATGGGCGACGGCGGCCAAATCCATCACCTCCTGTACCGAGCCCTCGGCCAGCATGGCAAACCCCGTCTGCCGGCAAGCCATCACATCCTGATGGTCGCCGAAGATCGAAAGCGCATGCGAAGCGAGCGTACGGGCGGAAACGTGGAATACGCACGGCAACAACTCGCCGGCAATCTTATACATGTTCGGAATCATCAGCAACAAACCCTGCGAAGCGGTATACGTGGTGGTCAATGCACCGGCTTGCAACGAGCCGTGGACGGCGCCGGCGGCTCCCCCCTCCGACTGCATTTCCTGTACCAATACTGTTTCGCCAAAAATGTTTTTACGGCCAGCGGCAGCCCATTCGTCGACGTATTCTGCCATCGTGGATGATGGCGTAATGGGGTATATCGCCGCCACTTCGCTAAACATATAGGATATATGCGCGGCAGCCTGATTCCCATCACACGTTAGAAATTTCTTCTTTTTCGTCATTTTAAGATAATTATTTAAGTAACACTATATTTTCGGTATAATCAATATAAAAAGCCAAACAGCCAGAGGGGGATCAGATTCTCCCCTCCCGCCCCCGTCTTGTCTACGGCATAATATACGTCCGGATTGTTCCGTACCCGCAGGGATTCTTCAATCCTGAAATGGTAGGTACGGTCGATCATAAAATGGGTATTCTTCGTCCCCATATTGACATGATGATCCTTGTGGAGCATATTATAGAAAAAGGTCTCACGCACCGCCTGGGGGTTCACATCCGACGGACGGATGGGAAACATCAGGTTGGAATTGTGCATATACACTTTTGCCGGTTTCTTGGGGAAACGCTCCCCATCCAGGTACAGCATATCTGTCAACCTCGCATCCGTCAGGTACTTGATGTAATTCATGACCGTCGCCCGGCTGGTCTCTATATCTTTGCTCAACTGACTGATATTCGGGACGCCCGGTGCGCTGATGGCCAATAGATAGAGCAGTTTCCTGAGCTTGGGCAGATAGCTTTGTTCGATCTGCTTGATGTACAACACGTCGACTTCCAGCATCATGTTCATGGTCTTCAGCAGGTTCTCCGAAAAGTTCCTCTTCTCAAGGAAAAAAGGATAATAGCCGTGATGCAGGTAATCCTGGAAGAATGGCATCGGCTTCACCTTTGAACAGATCGAATCCGCTATGGCCGTATGATCCCTGATGATCTCTTCCAGCGAATAGACGGGATAGGCCGTCTTTGCCATCAGGTTCAGGTATTCGCGAAAGGAGAAACCGCGCAGGTTGTAGGAGGCGACAAGCCCCGACAGGTCGGGGTTCTCCTCTTTCAGGCGCATAACGGATGAACCTGAAAAGACAATGCGTATATCCGGATAGTGATCATAGCAATACCGCAGCTCCTTTGACCAGTCGGGGTATTTAAACACCTGGTCGATCAACAGCGCCTTTCCTCCCTTAGCCCTAAATTCCTCAATGAAATCGACGAGCGTGCGTTCCGTGAAATAGAAATGGTTCAGGTTGATATAGAGGCATTCCCTGTTGTCCCTGCCGAAAAACTCGCGGGCATACTCCAATAGAAAAGTCGTCTTCCCAACGCCCCTCGATCCCTTAATGCCGATCAAACGGTCGTTCCAATTGATCTCATCCATCAATTGTCGTTTGACGGGTGAAGAAGTATGTTCAAGCAGGTAGTTATGTGTCCGATAAAATGTTTCCATAACGAATGGCTCTAAATAGGTGACAAAAGTAATGAAATTATTCTTGATTGCAATACCGAGATAGCAATTTTAGTATTTTTCCTCTTTTGTAAAACAATTTGCCCTACTTGCTTGTTCTATATATACAAAGAAGAAAAAGAGAAGAAAAAGATGAGAACAAGATATATTTTTATAGCGATGGCTTCCATGGCATTCCTGTTTGCGGGTTGTAGCATGGAAGAAAAGGAGGATAGGCACACCGGCCCGTATGACCCGTCGGACATACCTGTCCTTTTCAATGCCGGACTACCCACGACCCGCACGACCGGCTCGGGCGAAGAGCAAAGCGAATGGGAAATAGGGGACTCCATCGGCATCTATATGGTGGAGGGAACGAAAGCGTTTACGCCGGCCTCCATTCTGGCGGAGAACAAGAAATATGTAGCCATCAACGTCAATGCGCAGAACGCAGACTTCACATGGGCCGAATCCGGGGATAAGATGTACTACCCCAAGGATGCCGCTCAGACGGTGAAGTTTTATGCCTATTACCCCTACACTTCCGCGATCAACAACCTCAACTATGACATCTCGGTTCCCTCCGCACAGGACTACACGATGCAGGGAACGCTCGACATCCTCTACAATACGGAGCTGAGAGAGTGGAACAAAACCTCCGGAAACGCGGTGCTGAGGTTTAGCCACAAAATGGTCAAACTCGTCTTCCACATCACCGATGGAAGTACGACGCCGGGAACGTTTACCGACGGCCTCGTCATGACGGTCAGCAGTATGTACGAAGCCGGGACGTTGAGCCTGGTAAGCGGAACCGTCAAAAACTCCACGACGACGCGCATCGTCGTCCGTCCCCATATCACGGTCTTTAGTGCGACATCAGCCATGGCCGAAGCGATCGTACTACCCGTCACCGACGTAGTAAAAGACCAGGTGATGGTGACATTCACCAAAACCGGCGCCCCCAACACCTTCGAAGCCAGCCTCCCCCCCGTACAAGGCTCCAACCAACTCGAGTCGGGAAACCGCTACATCTACGACGTCAACCTGCGAGACCGCACCGTCACCATCTCCGGCATCATCGAAGACTGGGACGACAAACAAGGCCCCATCATCAACCCCTCCTGAACAGTGAACAACGAACAGTGAACAACGAATAGTGAATAGTGAAAGTTTCACTGTAGAGACGTTGCCTGCAACGTCTCCGATCGAGAGGGCGGTAAGAGTATGCATCCTTTCCCGAAAGAGTATGCATCCTTTCCCGAAAGAGTATGCATCCTTTCCCGAAAGAGTATGCATCCTTTTCTGAAAGAGTATGCATCCTTTTCTGAAAGAGTATGCATACTCTCCCGAATCCGCGCGAGCGGGGTGTCATTGCGAGTACCCAATAAACCAGGTTTATCAAAAAGGGAAATGACGGCGATAGCGTGATTTCCAGACGATTACAATCAAGTGGTGCCCGTCATTGCGAGTGCCCAATAAACTGCGTTTATCAAAAAGGGGAAATGACGAGAATTGATTGATTTTTAGCCGATTGTAAATTCTCGTCATTATAAACGCAGTGAAGCAATCCAGAAGTGCCACACACAGACACACCTCTGGATTGCTTCACTGCGTTCGCAATGACGGATACTATTCGGTGATTTTCATACGATTATGATTCGTCGTCATTATAACGCAGTGAAGCAATCCAGAGGTGGCCTTTATTCTCCCACCATTTGAAAAGGGATCCTGGATCAATTGCATACAAAAGGGTGGCAATCCAAAAATATTTCATACTTTTGTTTGGAACAACCGATCCGATATGTTATGGAATGGCAGGATATATATTTATTTATTAGCAGTACGTTTAATGATATGCATGCCGAACGGGATTACCTGGTGAAGCATGTCTTTCCGGAGCTGTCGGCACAGTGCGAAAAGTACAGGCTGCGGGTGATCGATATCGACCTGCGCTGGGGTATCACGACTGCCGACTCGGAGGCGAAGAATACCGTCAGGGTATGCCTTGAGCACATAGATAAATGCCGTCCGTTCTTTCTCTGTTTTCTGGGGCAACGGAGAGGCTGGGTGCCCGACGAAAGCGACCTGCGGAATGCCTGTACCGAATATCCCCGCCTGTCGGCGCACGCCGGAAAAGACTCCGTGACCGAAATGGAGGTCGAGCACGCCCTCCTGTCGCCGATGTACCGGATCGTCGACGGCAACAGGGAGGAGCTGCCGCCTGCCGGACATGCCCTGTTTTTCTTTCGTGAAGATACGTTTACCCACCTGTTGACCCCAAAGCAACGCCTGATCTATACCAACGACGCCGTATTGGAAAACAAGGGCGACCCGGCGGAAGAAGATACCAGGCTGGCGCGTTTCAAAGAAAAGGTCAGGAAAAGCCGCCGCCCCGTAACGCCCTATTCCGCCACATGGGTAGCAACCATCGAATCACCCGAACTGCTTGACGAAGAAAAAGGCGGCAAGGAGGCCGCACAGGGGAGGCTTACCGGCTTTACGGCAAAGGGCGCAGACCTGAAGCACGGGATTATCGCGCAAATCCTTGCCGAAATTTCCGCCGCCTATCCCGACCGCTTCCAGGCGGGTGAAGCGGCTTCCGGGGAGTCCGCCCAGGCAAAAGAGCTGGAACAGCAGGAGCTGTTTATCCGTCTCCATTCCGAGGGGTATATCCCAAGGGCGGACGCCACCGGAAAGCTCGATGCCTACATGAACAGCCGCACCGACGGGATGTGCCTGCTTACCGCCGGAGCGGGATTGGGCAAAACCATGATGCTGGCCAATTATGTGCTTCAGCTGAGGAAAAGGCCGTTGAACGTTTACGCCCGCTTTTGCGGCGTATCAGACTTATCGTCAGACCCATATAGCC
>JAISRY010000091.1 GCA_031273385.1 Tannerellaceae bacterium
GAGGAAAGGGGGTAGCTCATGCGGATTACGTTCCAGTCGAAAATCAGGTCGGCGCCGGCGGAGCTTTGTGTCGTCCAGGCGGCCTGGGCATTGGCCTGGTTGCGCGAGAGGTCGTAGAAGAGGTTGCTGCGTATGCGTTTGATATAGAGCAATGAACCGACGCTGAGGTCGGGACAGAAGATGCTGAAAGCATAGTCTGCTTTAAAGGCTATCTGTTGGCGTGTCTGGTATATGTATGGGTATCCGCGGGGGGCTTCCAGCAACTGTCGGGGGATGTACAGGTGTTTGCTGTCAACGTTTTGGTACTGGTAACCCAGGCGGAGCATCAAGCCCTGGTTTTGGATCAGCCCCGGCCAGTAGGTCGCCAGGCGGGCGGCGTATAGACTGCCGTAATTCTCTGTGTTAAAGGGCGTATGCAGGTATTGCAGGCGCATCTGGTACCCCAGGCGCGGCAGGATATCCCGCAGCGCCATTTTACGGTAGTTGTAGAACCGTAGTTCCGACAAGAGATACTGGAAGTTGCGGAACGTATGGCTGTCGTGCTGTTGGTAGCGGTTGTTGGTAAAATAATAGGTGACAGAGGGTTGGATGCCCCGTGTGTAATGGTTTTTCGTCAGGTTGAAAGGGATGTACAGGCGCGCTTCGGCTTCCAGCAGGTGGCGGTTGGCGGAACGGGCTATGGCGCTCTCCTTCCCCTCTCCGTTCGTTGTCCATGCCACCTCAAAGGCTTTGCCTCCATAATCGACATTCAAATCGACGACCGGGTACCAGCCCATATAGGTAAATGCCAGTTTGCCATGATGGTAGCCCTCTTTATAATACCAGCCGGCCTGTGTGATGGCGGTATTCAGCGCATTCTGGGAGATGATCATGGCGCCGGGCTTGACGACGGCGGCGAAGTTGTCCGTATTCAGGTTGACCATACTGAATACGTCGTAATAAAAAGGCGCCCAGCTATGTATATGAAACAGGTGCGCCCCTTTGCGATAGGGTTTGGGGTTGAACGAGACAGGCGTCAGGGTAGCCGTATCCAGGTTGAACCGTTCTTGCCCGGCAATGGCTTCCGCCAGCGCGAAACGGTAGGGGTTCTTGAAATCCGCCTCCTCAGACAGGAGGCTGTCCGCTGGAATGGAGGCCACCCGGTAGCCATTCGCCTGATAGTCGGAGAAGAGCAGCTGTTTGCCGTTCGCCGGAAAGGCCGGATAAAAAGCCCCGAAACGTGCCGAGGTGATCCGCGATACCTGCAACGTGTTCATATCCAACGAATAGATATTATTGATACCGTTAAGCCCCGACTCGAAATACAGCATGCCGTCGTTCCACACAGGCGATGTGATATTGGACGAAACCGGAGGCAGGAGTTCGCGCCACCTCCCCGACGGCGTATCCAGTTGGAGAAGACTTAACCCCTTGTCGCCGACGGCGATCGTAATGATCCGCCCCTTGCCGGCGAACACCAATTCCTTGGCGAACGCATTATCCGGCAGGTCATACTGCGCCGTCTCCCTGCCGTCTTGCGTATCGAGCAGCACGATCCTGTTCCGCCCGTCGGGGGAGACGCTCGAAACCGCCACTGTTTCCCCGCTTTCATCGGGGGTGGGAGAGAGGTATCGCCGGTAAGGTGTAAGGGTCTCGATCCGTTTCGATGCCAGGTCATAATATTTCACGACGGCGTAATTCTCATGCGTCCAGCGTATCCCCGGCACATTCTCCGACCAATAGACCCTCCCTTTCCCTACGGCAAGACGGCTACTGATACTCCCGACGTAGCCCAGCCGCTTCTCCTGTCCGCCTTTCAGCATAACCAGGGCGTTGATGTCGTGCAAACCGGAGGCGACGGCAAGGATAGTCGAATCGTCGACGGCTTGGGGGTAGAGGTACGACCGGTAGCGCCTGGTGGCAGGCGAGAGGTAATCCGGTGTCCGGAAATCCGTGCCCTGCTTCTCCCACTCCTCTTTCAGGAACGTGAATGTCTTGTCGAAAAGCCGGTCGACAGAGGCTTTCGTATGGTGTTTTATCGCATTGGGAAAAGGCGGGAGCAGATAGAAACGGTTGACATAGCGGCTCGTAACCTGATCCCATATACCGGCGCCATAGCGGTATTTGGCAAAAGAGGTCATGTTGTATCCCAACGCATAATAATCGCCCGTATAGTCTTTATAAGAGCCCAGATACCACTTGTCAAAGGAGTAAAACCGGCCGGACAACAGCTGTGCGCGATAGGCCATGCTAAATTCCGGCAACCGCCCGCGCCCGCTATTCGACATGGCCGTTTCGATACCGACGGCATCCCCCTCAAAGAACCACCGCGTAGCGAAAAAGGAGGCCACACCCGCCACCTGTTCCCCCGCCAGGTAATACAACGGGCGGAATATGCCGGTCATCAACTTCCCCGTCTGGATAACATGCCTCGACTCATGCAACACCAGGTGTTTGTCCCAGCTTTGCGCATGAAGCCTGGCCGACGGTGTCGTAACAAGCTCCATCCTGCGCGGTGTCCAGGAGACCATGCCGTTCGACAGCATATTGGTGGGATGCAGGACGACGGGGAAAGAGGCCTTTACCGGCGTACCCATCGTCTTCAGGAGATGCGGATAGGCATTTTCGAGGTAAAGGGCATACCGGTAAGCCATCGAATCACATCCCTCAGGATAGATCAGCCGGTAATGTTCCAGCTTCACGATATGCCATTTCAAACGGGCGGGATCCGCTCCATAATTAACAAACTGCGCTTGTCCGCGCCATGAAGCCAACAAGCAAACAAACAATATGATGATACATTTATATCTAACCATCTCTTTTCGATTGTAGTAAGACTGCAAAGCTATAAAATAATTTACGCCATTTTCACTTTGTGGTAACAATTATGACGGATACCTACAAGTAGGTATTTTTTCAACATCCCTTCCCCCTCCCGACGGTTGTTTGGGAGGAAAGGGCGTTCTTTGCCGGCTTAATTTTTATAATAGAGGGAAAAAGAGAAAAGCGGCTACATTGAGAAAAAGAAACGCAATCCGAAATACCATTATTGTCATTTCATTGTCATTTCATTGTCATCCGTTGTCATTTCATTGTCATTTCATTGTCATCCATTGTCATTTCATTGTCGTCCATTGTCATTTCATTGTCATCTGATTTTCTCCCGATCCCCGTTTTTAGCCCCAAAAAGGGCAAGTCGGTGGGTAAAAAAGGAAATAAGTGAGGGCGTAAAAAGGGCTTTCCCACCACTCTCTTTCTCTCTCTTTCCCTCTCTAGAAGAGAGAAGAGAGGAGTATATAGTGGGGTAGTGAAGATAAAAAGAGAAATAAAAGATATGAGGGAATAATAGTAAAACAATAAAAAGTACATATAAGTTGAAAAAGGCGTTTTTGACCCTCTCGTCACCACCTTTGTCTGCGGTAGACAATTGTGTAGCGGGAGCTACCCAGTTGTATTGTCGGAGCTACCCAGTTGTGTAGCGGGGACAACACAACTGTGTAGCGGGGACGACACAGTTGTGTAGCCGGCGGGCGGCGGGGGGGCGTCAAGGCTCACCCAGGAAGCGAACGAGGATGCGCACTTGTTCGGGCGTCAGCAGCCGAGCGCCTTTGACATACCCATTTTCTTCGAGCGCCTGCCCGATGCGTGGATTCCTAAGCACCCATTGCCGTAACCGTTTCCGCGCCGTCTCCGTGCACACCTCCGGATTATACGCAATCGCCAACTCCGACCACCCATAACACCGAATCTTAAAATCATCTCTCTCCATATCTATCTATGTTTATGTTTAAGCTATAAATATAATCATTTTCAACGACATACGCAAGAG
>JAISRY010000098.1 GCA_031273385.1 Tannerellaceae bacterium
TGATAAACCTGGTTTATTGGGTACTTATAATGACGAGAATTTACAATCGGCTAAAAATCAATCAATTCTCGTCATTCCCCCTTTTTGATAAACGCAGTTTATTGGGTACTCGCAATGACGGATACTATTTGATTTACAGGTGATTGCGATTCGTCGTCATTATAAACGAAGTGAAGCAATCCAGAGGTGCGACACACTCATTTTTCGCCCTCTCGATCGGGGGTGTCTCCACTCGCTGCGCTCGGTCGACATGACATTGGTGTTCACTATTCACTATTCACTGTTCACTATTCACTATTCACTGTTCACTATTCACTATTCACTGTTCACTATTCACTATTCACTGATGAAATAGTAGTCGGATAGGATGTTGCGGACTTTGTCGGGGGCTACTCTGCCGTAGACTTTGCCGCCGATGGAGACGACGGGAGCCAGTCCGCAGGCGCCTACGCAACGGAGGCAGTCTAAGGAAAAGAGGCCGTCGGGGGTCGTTTCGCCTACTTTGATGTCTAATTGGCGTTCGAACTCTTCCAGCACCTTTTCGGCGCCGCGGACGTAGCAGGCCGTTCCCAGGCAGACGGAGATAGGGTATTTCCCTTTTGCCGTCATCGTAAAGAAAGAGTAGAACGTTACCACGCCGTAGACGCGGGAAACGGGGATCGCCAGCTTTGCCGCAATCACCTCCTGCACCTCCTGCGGAAGATAGCCCAGCGCCCCTTGGGTGGCGTGCAGGATGTTGATCAGTTCGCCGGGGTCGTTCCCGTAGCGGTCGCAGATGGCGTGTATTTTCGTTGTGTTTGCGTCGGAGAGGCATGTCGTACGGTCGAAATAACGGGTGTGCAGCAGGTGATGGGAGAGGGGGCTACCCGGTTCGTCCAGGAACTCCTTGTACAGGCGTATGATGGAGGGGTTTTCGTGGCTTTTGCGGATCGCCTTGCCGCTGTCGGCGTGGTATAATGCGGATGCCCGCTTGCTGATGACGGACATGCTTCCACGATGGAAAGGCTGTCCGCCTCCGCCTATACAGCCGCCCGGGCAGGCCATGACCTCGATGGCATGGTAGGAAGAGAGGCCGCCGTTGACCTCTTCTATCACTTTCCGCGCGTTTCCCAGTCCGTGCGCTATGCAGATATTGACCGGCGTCCCATCGAAGTCGACGGTGGCGGTGCGGATACCTTTCAGTCCCCGTATATTTTCAAAGGCGACCTGTTCGAGCGGTTTTCCGGTAAACCGTTCGTAGGCTGTGCGGCAGGCGGCTTCCATCACGCCGCCGGTGGTACCGAAGATCACGGCGGCTCCGGTGGATTCGCCGAACGGACGGTCGAAGTCTTCGTCGGGCAGCTCTTCAAAGTTGATGTTGGCGTACCGTATCAGGCGGCTCAATTCGCGGGTATAGATGGATATATCGACGTCGGGATTGCCGTCGACGGCAAACTCCTGCCGCGCGGCTTCGTATTTCTTGGCCAGGCAGGGCATAACGGATACGACATACAGCCGGCTCCGGTCGACGCCCAGTTGGTCGGCAAAGTAGCTCTTTATGACGGCGCCCAGCATCTGTTGCGGGCTTTTGGCCGTGGAGAGGTTGGGGAGCAACGCGGGGTAATGCTGCTCGACGAAGCTGACCCATCCGGGGCAACAGCTTGTCATGAGGGGCAGCTTCACGCCGTCGTCCCCTTGCAGGCGTTTGCCGATGCGTTGCAGCAGTTCGGTGGCCTCTTCCATAATGGTGAGGTCGGCGGAGAAATCGGTATCGAACACATAGTCGAATCCCAGGCGGCGTAGCGCGGCCACCATTTTGCCGGTGACCAGCGTCCCCGGCTCAAAGCCAAAGTCTTTCCCCAGCGCCGTCCGTACGGCGGGCGCCGTCTGTGCGATGACGATCTTGTCGGGATCGGCCAAGGCCTGCAATACCTCCTGCTGGTTGCTGCGCCCGCTGAGCGCGTTGACGGGACAGATCGCGACGCATTGCCCGCAGTAGGAACAGGTGCTGCCGGTCATATCGCGCTCGAAAGCGGTCGATACGGCGGCGTTGAATCCGCGGTGGACGGCAGTCAGCGCCCCGACGGTCTGTATGGTATGGCACATCGTTTCGCAGCGGCGGCACATGATGCATTTGTTCATATTCCGCACCAGCGAGGGGCTTCGGTCGATGGGGAAAACGGACTGTTCGCCGGCGTAGTTGATCTCGCGGATACCCAAGTCGTGGGCGACGGTTTGCAGTTCGCAATAGCCGTTCTTACTACAGATCAGGCAGTCGGCGGGATGGTTGGAGAGGATCAGCTCCATGATGGTCGTCCGTGCGTTCATGACGCGCGGCGTATGCGTTTTCACGACGAAGCCCTCTTCGCACAGCGTCTTGCAGGCCGGCGCCAGGTTGCGCCTGCCCTCTATCTCGACGACGCAGATACGGCACGACCCGGGGTTGTTCTCATAGTCTAAATCCTCCAGCTTGATATGGCAAAGGGTAGGGATACGTATCCCCACGCTTTTGGCCGCTTCCAGAAGGGTTGTCCCTTTCCTTACGGCCAGCTCCTTTTTGTCGATGATGATGTTTACTGTTTCCATACTTCCCGTGCAACTAACAAATTAATGAACATAAACGGCATGGAACGTGCACTTGTCCAGACAGCTCCCGCAACGGATGCAGAGGGTCGGGTCAATGACGTGGGGCGTTTTCCGCTCTCCCCTGATCGCATCCACCGAGCAGGCGCGTGCGCAGAGCGTACAGCCGGTGCATTTGTCGGGGTCGATAAAATACTGCGTCAGCGAGCGGCATTGATGCGACGGGCAACGCTGTTCGAGGACGTGTGCGAGGTATTCGCCGGCGAAGTTATCCATGGTGGATAGTACGGGGTTGGGAGAGGTCTGTCCCAATCCGCACAGGGCGGTATCCTTGATCACCAGCGCCAGGTTGCGCAGCCTCTCCAGGTCATCCCTTTCCCCCCTGCCCGACGTGATCTTGCGCAGCAGCTCATGGAGCCGCTTGTTCCCTATCCGGCAGGGCGAACATTTCCCGCAGGACTCCTCCACCGAGAAGTCGAGGTAGAACTGCGCCATCGCCACCATGCAATCATCCTCGTCCATCACGATCATCCCGCCCGATCCCATCATGGATCCCGCCGCCACGAGGTTGTCGTAGTCGATCGGCAGGTCCAGGTGCTTCTCCGTCAGGCATCCTCCCGAGGGGCCTCCCGTCTGCACGGCCTTAAACCGCTTGTTGTCCTTTATCCCTCCCCCGATATCGAAGATGACCTCCCGCAGGGTCGTTCCCATCGGCACCTCGATCAGGCCGACCCGGTTGACCTTTCCGGCGAGGGCGAATACCTTCGTCCCCTTGCTTTTCTCCGTCCCGATACGGTTGAACCAGCCGGCTCCGCGGAGGAAGATAACGGGGATGTTGGCGTATGTCTCGACATTGTTGACGTTGGTGGGAAAGCCTTTGTAGCCCTGTTCGCTGGGGAAAGGGGGTTTGACGGTCGCCTCTCCGCGCCTCCCCTCCATACTGTGTATGAGCGCCGTCTCTTCTCCGCAGACAAAGGCTCCCGCGCCGTACCTGATCTCGATATCGAACGAGAAATCCGTCGCCAGGATATGCTCTCCGAGGAACCCGTATGCCCTGGCCTGCCGGATGGCGGTATTCAGCCGTTCGATCGCCAGGGGATATTCGGCGCGGATATAGACCAGCCCTTTGTCCGCGCCGGTACAGTAGCCGTTGATGATCATCGCTTCGATGACGGAGTGCGGATCGCCCTCCAGTATGGAACGATCCATAAAGGCGCCGGGGTCTCCCTCGTCGGCGTTGCATACGACATATTTCTGCGGGGATGGTGTTTTACGCGTATAGCGCCACTTCAAGCCCGTCGGGAAGCCGCCGCCGCCGCGTCCCCGCAGCCCGCTGTCGACGACGACCTGTATAGCCTCTTCGGGCGTCATCCCGGCCAACACCTTTTCCAACGCCCTGTAGCCGTCGGACAGGATATATTCGTCGATGCTTTCGGGGTTGATGTACCCGCAATTGCGGAGGGCGATGGGGAGCTGCTTGTGCGCCGGGTCACGCTCGATACGGAGGATATCCTCCGGTATGATCCCCTGCCGGATGTAGGAGGAGATGATCCGTTCGGCCTTTTTCCGGTTGACATGCCCGAAGACGAGCGGCTCTTTCCCGGGCAGGGTGACCGCCACCGTAGGCTCTGCGTAGCAGTATCCCATACAGCCGGTCGGTATAACCGAAGCCGTTATCCGCTCACGGGCGAACGCCGCCGTAAAGGCGTCCATCACCTCTTTCGCCCCTGCTGCAATGCCGCAGGTGGCCATTGATATCCTGACTTGTGTCGTTGTGTTTGCGTCCATGGTTCCTACCAGTCTTGTATGGCCTGTGTTTGAAGTATCTTGGAATGGGGGGGGATGCTATGGGTGAGCCAGATGTTCCCGCCGATGATCGAGTCGTGCCCGACCGTGATCCGCCCCAATACGGAGGTGTTGGAATAGATAATGACGTTGTTCTCGATAATGGGGTGGCGGGGAAGATTCATCGGCAGCCCGTCTTCGCCGTAGGTAAACCGCTTGGCGCCCAGCGTCACGCCCTGATAGAGCCTGACATGATCGCCGATGATGGTCGTTTGCCCGATCACGACGCCCGTCCCATGGTCGATACTGAAATATTCCCCTATCTGCGCTCCCGGGTGGATGTCGATCCCTGTCTCGGAGTGCGCTATTTCGGTGATGATACGGGGCAGGAGGGGTACCTCCAGTTTGAAAAGCTCATGCGCGATACGCTGGTACAGGATCGCCTGCGTAGCGGGATAGCAGAAGATCACCTCGCTGAGGCTGCTTGCCGCCGGGTCGCCATCCAGGATGGCCTTTACGTCGGTCGAAAGCAGGCGCTTGATCGAATGGAGCCTGTCGATAAAATCAATGGTGATACGGGAGGCCTGGTGAATGGTGGCGGACGATTCGTCCGACTCGAAACAGAGCCCGTAATAGACCTGTTCGTGCAACAGGTCATAGACCTCTTCCAGGTAAACCCCCATATAATAGTGGATGGAAGAGGGCTGCGCCTCCTGCTGCACCCCAAAGAAGCCGGGAAAGACCACTTTCCGCAACAGGTGCATCACTTTCCGTATAGAGGGCACCGACGGCGACGGCTTCCGGTGGAACGGAATATAGGCATATTCCGGCGAATCAAACGCGGAGAGCCGCTCCACGTTCTGCTGTATCTGTTCTGAAATCGCTGTTCTGTCCATGCTAATTATCCCAAACCGGCTTGTAACGCAAAAGGGAGGAAGAATTTTCGCCCAAGCCGATATATATATGATTATTCAATGTATACATGCAATGTATCCTCCTGTTGTTTGCCGGCAAGGTCATTTTCTGTGTCCATTTTTTGGTGGACACATTATACCGCCATATCGTACCGGCGTCGTCAACCACATAGATAGATCCCTTGTAGGCGACTCCCGCCTTGACCTTACCGGCGGCGGAGGGTATCGTCGTTTCCGGCTCCCAGCCGTTCAACGTACTGCTGCCCGGCCTCACGCTGTATGTTTTCCACAGCTCGCCGGTCGTATCGCCGTTGTCGGGATTGGTCACGCCCAATCCGGCGAAAATCGTATCGTTGATGGCGACAGCTACGCCCCCATACTGCTTGACCGGAAAGTCAGCTTTCCTTTCCCAGTAGTTAATCACCGGATAGAAAGACCAGAACTCATTCATCACGGTGTCGCGCCTGCCGCCTATAAAATAGACGTAGAACCCGAATGACGCACCCACACCGGAATGGTAGGCCGCCGGCCCGTTCAGTACCTGTTTTTCTTCCCACTCATTCTTGTCGACCCAGTACCAGTAGTGTTTGTTTGAGGTTTGAGCGCCGTTGACGCCTCCGAAGACGCAGATGATATTTTGGGAGGGATAGCCTACGGCCGTTTGCCATTTGAAGTTGCCGTCCGGGAAAGAGAGCAGCTCCTGCCAGGCGTCGATGGAGGCATTGTATGACCAGAGTTTGTCGGTAAATTGCGGCCCTGTATCCCCGCCCAGGAGGTATCCGACGTTGCCGATCGAAGCGACTGCGCACGAACCGGCGATGCGGTATCCTCCCGTAAAGGAGGGCATGGTATCGAGTACCCTGGGCGTCTGTGCCGTCGTCAGCGTGTCGCCGTAGGCCACGCCGCCGCCGTTGACGGCGAATGTCCGGACATGATAGACAGTTTCCCCTTTCAGCTCCGTGATGACGCCGGTAAATGCGCCCATGCCGGAAGAGACGATGAGGCTGTCCCTGAACACGAGCGGATTGCCGGCTGCCGCCCAACTGACGCCGTAGGCGGTCACCGCCGTCTCTCCCATGTAGGTTACTTCGCCGTTGACGGTGACCGTGCCGTTTTCCGTATCCAGCTGGATGTTGTGAGTCCTGACGGAGGCTTTGTCGCTTCGCGTGATGAAAGAGAGTTGTTGGCTGTACGTTACGCCGAAAGAATTTTTGGCGTATGCCCTGACATAGTATTCCTGTGGGGAGGCCAGCTTCTTCAGCGTACCCGTAAATACGCCGTCGCCTTCGCCGTCCTCCGTCCTGAAACCGGTCGTATCGGGCAGCTCATTCATGCCCCAGCAGAACCCGCGCATCGTCACAGGCGTATCGCCGCCGTCCGTGACCTCCGACCGGAGAATCGCCTCCGTATATCCCCTTTCGACCATCTCTATCGTTCCGACGGCCGGCAGCCCGCTCTTTGTCGTAAACTGCCCGGTGGGGGATTCCGACGGGAACATGCCGAACCCGTTCTCCACAAAAGCCTGTATATAGTAGGTAGCCAGAGGCTTCAGCCCGGTAAGGGTACAGACGAACGTGGAGTCTTCATTGACGGCGGCGGCATACACCGTATCTTTTCTCAGCATCTGCTGATCCTCCGAATAGAAGATACCGCAGGAAAGGATCTCTCCCTCCCCCTCGTGCATCACCTTACCGACGCAAACGGCCGACGTCCCGCGGACAGCCGCGTTGTCGGTGGGCAATGTCGCGACGACCCCCACGCCCTCTATCGTCACGACATGGAGGATACCGCTGTAGGAGATGCCATACTCATTCACGGCAAAGGCCTGTATATCGTAGGAGGCCTTGTTCTTCAGCCCCTCGATCGTCCGGGCGAACGTATCGTCTTTCTTTATATTTTCCTCTATCCTGACCGAATCCATCCTGTCCGACCCCTCGATACGCCAGCGGAAACCGTATTCGACGACCGGCGACCCGTTTTGTTTGATGATCCTGGCCGACACATGGACGGTCGTAGCCGTAGGCGCTCCCGCCAGTTTCAGCGAGTCGACCTCAGGCCTGCCTGCATTGACGACCCCGCCCGGCATATCCGGATCTTCCAGGCAACCATAAAACAGGCATATACCGGCAATCAACAGCAAGAAAGCAGCTAAATATCTCATATCACTATTCAATTAAAAAAAGACCCCCATACCTACACTCCAATCGACGTACTTAAAAGAGAGGGTATTGACCCCGGCGCTCAGATAGGCCGCCCGCCATTTAACGGCGACATCTATTTCCGCTGATACCCCTTTGTATGAGGCGTCTCTATTTTTAAACCAGATTTTTCCCACCTCTGCCGCTTCATCGTCCAGCTGCGTATAGGAATAAAGCAGGTCATACTTCCCATACCCTGCGCCTGCCGACGTATACAGCCATGGCGTACATTTTACGACCAGTCCGGCTGTGGCGGCAAAGGCGTTGCGCTTTTTCCCAAGCGGTCGGAGGTAGGCCTCTTCCGTCATCTGCGGCCGCCCGTCGGCAAACAGGTAGTCGCTTTTCCGGAAAGAGGCGTTTGTCTTGAAACGCCCGTACCATCCTATCCGGCTGCCTACTCCGCCCACCGTAACGCCCACCGGCATGACCGGCGAGAACGCGTAGCCGGCAAAGAACCGCATCCGCCGCCCCGTCCGTACAGGCCGAACCTCCGTGAAGCCATTGTCCGCCCTCACCGGCTGACGGAAACCGTTCAGCCTGTCGACCCAGTAAGAGGCCAGCTCTTCGCTTTTCGGCGTACCGATGCCCTCTTCATAATACAAAATAAGCTTGGATATGGCCACCGTATCGTTTTCCGTCGCTTTGACCTGCAAGCAGTTCAGGCAGCGGTTCATCACATTGTACATGGACGTACGCATCGGCTCGTTGACCAGCCAGATAGAGGTCAATTGCGTGATGCTGTATATATCGCACTGGAGTATACCCTCGCCGTAAAACAACCGGGCATCCCTGTAATCCTGGCGTTCCATCGCCTCATCTCCTCTTCTATTGTATTCTGTTTCTTGTTGAGCTGTCATATAGGCGGGAAATAGCGTTGCACACAAAACGAACATCCAAAGTATCTTCATAAAGCACAATTAATACATTACATCACTTCTGACCAACCCACCATTCTCGTCATAAATGTCGAACAGTTTATCGTCACGCTCAAAAGCACGTCCCTCATTCGCATTATCTACATTTATGTACTTACACGGTATGATCTCTTCGCCCTTGGCGTCAATCACCCCGTATCTGCCGTTAGACTTTTTACGGACAATCATATACTGCCCGAACGGCCATTTCTCTTCATATAATGCTTTTCGTTCCGTCATACGTTTCTCATCTGCTTTTGCTTCGCTTTCGTTGATAAGCTCGGCTATTTTAGTTGTTTGTTTCAACTCTTGCGCCCTCATAAAGAGCCTCTTGGCCTCCTCGAAATTGGCCGCTTCCATTTGAGACCGCCCTGAAGCGACGAATGAGGTATAGGCCTCCTCCAGCTCTTCGCCGGTCAATGCTTCCGGTGGTAAAGGAGCCGGCGTATCCTCTTCAGCCGCCTGCTGCCTCTCATCCGGCTCTTCCGCTTCCTGCCGCCCGGTATGGGCAGCCGTATCCCTCATCATCTCCGCCGCCGAAAGCTGCGGGGCGGCCTCCCCTGGGGGAATCAACGTCACTTCCGCCGTATCCCTTTCCGTCGCCGTTTCCACTTCGCCCGCCGCTTGCGGCATGGGCAACTGCCCGGCAGGCCTCATGACATTCAGCAGGGTTATGGAGGAACCAATAAATACAAATGTACAGCTTAATACGATAAAAACGACCCTTTTTCTTCTTTTTTTCCCTTTTTCTCCCTGATCGGGAATCGTAGGGGAGGTCAGGAGGGTGGTATCGCCGCCGCCTCCGCGTTCGGGAGGGAGGGGGAGGGTAGGGGCGGCCTCTTCCCTTTGCTGCGCCTCCACAGGCGGAGAATCCAGCGCATCGAGCATCTCTTTCATGTTCCGGAAACGATCCGACGCCTTTAGCTGCATGGCTTTCATGATCGCGGCTTCCGTCTTCGGCGTGATGGCGGGGTTGATGTCCGACGGCTTTTGCAACGGGCGGGTAGCCCTTAATATGGATTCGGTGGGGATTACGCCCGTCAGCAGGTGATACATCGTCGAGCCGAGCGAATAGATGTCGGGGCAGGGCGAAAAGGTCTGCGTCCCCTCGTTGTCGTACTGTTCGATGGAGGCAAAGCCTTTCGAGAGCGTCATCATGGTCGTACTGGTCTCATTGTCTTCCATATCATACCGTTTGCTCACGCCAAAGTCGATCAGGCGGGCATTGTCGTTATGATCGATCAGGATATTGCTCGGCTTGATGTCCAGGTGCAGGATGTTCTTTTCGTGGACAAACTGCAACGCCTCCCCGATCTGGCGGATATACCGCAGCAACTTCGCCTCCGGCAATACCCCCTCTTTCTCCAGCAAAGACTTCAGCGAGTGCCCCGAAATAAATTCCATGACGATGTAGGCGGTATTATTCTCTTCAAAGACCTCCAGCACGTTCACGATATGGGGATGATGGACGTCGGAAAGGATCTTGGCCTCCTTGAGCAGCTTCTCCTTGAATTGGTCAAACACGATCCTCCCCGATTCGGAGTGGATATTGACCGTATAGTCCCCGGTATCCCTGTAGCAATAGTCTTTGAAAAAATATTCTTTTATACAGATGGGAATCTCTGTCTTGACCATACCCAACGAACCTTTCACCTCGGTAAGCCATACGGCCCTGTACGTTATGCCGAAGCCGCCCTGGCCGACTGCGTGTGACAGTCGGTATTTTCCATGCTGAAGATGATATCCGTTTGGTAATTTCATATAAGCGTAAACATTTTGTACGCCAAAATTAGTTATTTATATAAAAGAATAAAAGAAAGAGAGGATATTTTGTTTGATACCGGCCGATTCTTGTACGTTTTGTATAGGAATAATATAAAATGAGAAGTTATCGCGGGTTTTTCCATTGCACGATTCCATCATCACGTCTTTCATAATATCGGGGGGAAGCTGCCTCTTGAACACCGAAGAAAGGGCTTCGTCGGTGAAATTTTCCATCATTCCATCGGTACACATAAAGAAGTAATCGCCCGGCTCGACGTCCCTTATCAACGCGACGTCGGCCTTTACCGGATGGTCGCTCCCCTGGATGGCGCGTAAGATAACGTTTTTCTGGGGATGGCGGCGCATCTCCTCCGAATTGATTTTGCCTGATTTGAAGAGCGAATTGACCAACGAATGGTCTTCTGTCCGGTAGATGATCTCCCCACCGCGGAACTGGTAGATACGGCTGTCCCCGATATGCGCCAGGGTAACGCCCGAAGAGCCGATGTAGAGCATGGTCAGCGTGGTCGCCATACCGGTCGCTTCGGGATGTTCGACGATATAGCCGTCGAAGTGCGCCTCGGTATACCGCAACGCTTTCGTAATAAAATCGGGAGTGGGCTCGCCCTCCAGAAAGGTCGAAAAGTATGCCTGGAACAGGTCGCAGGCCAGCGAACTGGCGATCTCGCCCTTTTCCGCTCCACCCACGCCGTCGCACACTAAAAACAGCCGTTGGTTAGTGTTCACTGTTTCCGGCAGTGGAAAAATAAAATCCTCGTTATGCACCTTGTAGCCTTTTTCACTAATAGCACAAGGTTTTCCAATCGTTATAGTCATAATAGCAACCGTTATTATTCATTCATTGAACCGAAGCACGGTGCGACCAATCATGATCTCGTCGTTATCCTTTAACACGATAACTTCACCCTCTTCCAGGCAATTACTGTTATATAACGTATGGTTTTTGCTATTATTGTCCGACAGGTAATGATTATATCCTCCTTTGGCGTTTTTTTTAACTTCGATGCGGATATGCTCCCGGCTCATCGAGCGGTCGGCGGTATGGATGGCGAT
>JAISRY010000110.1 GCA_031273385.1 Tannerellaceae bacterium
GAGCCGAAAACCGCCGTAAAGCGTTTGTAAAAGCCCGATGGCGTATAGTTCATCGCGTGGGCTAGCTCATCCACTGTCAGGTACTTCTGCCACGAACTTTTGACGCTGTCCGAAAAAGCGACATCTGCCGTCAGGACGGGATAGAATATTTGGTACAACTCCCTTTTTGGATAGTACGCGCGAAGAAGATAGCAAATTTCTTTCACTTTGATCTCGAAAAAGGATCGGCATCGCAATCCGTCTAATGTACTGGTATACAATCCTTTCAGGCAATACCACAACGAGGGGCGGATAACGCCCGGATAGAGCTGTCCTTCGTCGACGATTTCATTTTTTTGTTGGCATTCATTATATAATTGCTCTAATATATAACAATCGCAGAAAATGATACGGCTATTAAAGCGCATAACCAACAGTAAGGTATTCGTTAATGCTTTGATTTTCACCTGTTGACCGGACGATACGAACCAGAAAGCGCCTTTGCTCAACTCCTTTTTCTCTAAAACGCCCACCTCTGTACGTACTTTTCCCTCCAACAGAAAAACGAGTTTGTGCTGCTTGGAATAGAGTTCCCATGCGCTGTTTCTGGCGATCGTCCGGATTTCGAATGTCGGCCGTTCGCTGTTGTCATAATTGTAACACCTGAGGTGTTCATTTACATTCTGTATCTCCATAACATGTTCGCTATTAGCGTGTTTACCAAATTTTTCACCATACTCCCATTTTAACGTTAATTAATTCAGTGAGTAACAGCACATTAGAGGCGTTTTTTTGAAAATGTTTTCCATGTGGCCAAAATCTCCACTCATTTGTCAAACAAAAGACATATTTTCACTTTTACATCCACCTTATTATATGCACGTTACAACGTTGTCTTCTTTTGTGTCCATCAATGGGTAATTGTCGGACAGCACCGCCCGATTAACAAGTGCTAAAAAAGTGCTATAACCATATCGGAATGAGGAAGATATGAGTTGCACAAAAACGAGTTAAAATAGCGTAAATAAAGAAATGTTAAATCCAAATGTGTTTAAATGAGAACTAAAGTATTCATCTGTTAACAATTTAAAGTGGTTTGAAAATGAAAAAGTGTAAATTATTTCTGAATGTATGTGCAGCATTATTCGTAGTGTTGTTGGCTTCATGTTCCTCACAAGAGGAGGAAAATCTTGTCCCGTCTTCGGAGGGTAATTCGGTACGTATAAAAATAACCCGCAGTGAATCGCCCGAAACGCGGGCCGGCGCCGCAGTTTCTACTCCGGTTGGAACGACGAAAGCGCTGGAAATCAAAAAAGGCGGGCACCTCTTCTTTGTCAATGCGAGCGGTAATATCACCAAGTACGTCAGGGTATTGGGTTCAAGCGAGGGAGCCGGAGATAATGAAACAACGGTACAATTCACAGATATCGACAATCAGGAGGGCGGTGTGATCAAAAATGTGCCCTCAGCATCGGTAAAAGTACATATCTTCCTGAATCTTCCTGCTGCCGTTAGCAACCAACTGATCGGCAAGTCTAGCGGCCCATTCTCGGTAATAGAAAGTAACGTTGTTACAGCCGTTGACCTGACGGGTGGGGGCATTGCTTTGGGTGTAGATAGCGTAGCGGTGAGCGGTTCGGGTAATCTGACCGCAACTACAGGTAACCTCGGCGGCGTGGATTATGCTTTGGAAGCCGCGTTTAACTTGACAGCCATTGCCTCCCGTATTGAGATCGTACAGATTACGACCGCTCCAGCAAGTAATGGCTATTTTATAAAGAGCTTTGACCTGACCGGTATCTTTATCAACAACTACTATCCCTCCGTAACGCTTGGAGGTACGCTTGGGGTATTGCAGAACGCAGGGGCAAGTCTGACGGCTTACGATGAGACTCATGGTCAGTTTTTCTACCGCACACAAACTGCCGTCACCACCCTTGGGACATATCTTTTCACCACCGGCGCCACTCAGAATGGGAGCTTCGGGACTTATGTTTCGTATAATGCTCCCACAACTTACCCCTATGTGAGTGCAGGATTAGGCAACGTTTGGGGCTATAACATATTCCCCAATGCGACGGCGAGCGCCGACCTCGTGCCGCATATCATCATTCGCCTTAGCAACGTGGTGGTGAGTGATGGAACAACAGACTATCCGTATGATGACGACCAGTTTGTCACGGTGAAAGGTTTCTTGTCAGGCGGCTCCCCTGTGACCCAGTTGCAGAGAGGCGTTGTCTATCAGTTAGGCGGCAGTACAAGCGCAAAGTTTGAGATCACATTCGACAACCTCTCGCCACAGCCGGAAACAAAACCGGTCAATGCGTTGGTGACGGCTACTTTGGTCAACTGGACAACTGTCAATGTGACGCCCGCATATTAAATACGGATGTCAAGAACCGGTATGCACACCTGCTTTCGTGTGGTAACAGGCGTGTGTATGCCGGTTCATTTCACTGAACTACTGATTATTATTTATGATAAGCGAACTAATTTAATCTATTTGCGTATATGATGATGAGTCGACTCCGTTTCGTGCCAAATTGGCTGTTTCCCGTCCTGTTCATGGCCGCCTTGCAGGGCTGTATCATGGACAACCTCAGCGAATGTCGTTCGGTGGATAACCTGACGGTGACGTTCCGTGTCGAAGCGGATGCATCCGATGGGGCGGACGTCGTGCGGAGGCTTAACTCCGTGGACGTCCTCCTCTTCGATGCCTCGGGATGCCTGGTGGAGCATAAACGTGTCGAACGGGCGGATCTGGCCATCTACCCGGGCGTACATTTTACCGTTGCGCCCGGCGAATACCGCGTCCTGGCATGGGCGAACAGTGCATCCGGCAGCCGCCTCTCCCCGCTCGTACCCGGCGAAAGCCTTATAGAACAGGGATATATCGAGATGACGGGCGCCGGCGATACCTTATATTATGCTCCCGCCAAGGTACACCCTGACAAAGGCGCAGCCTCTTTGCGGGCGGACGAAACAACCTCTGACGACCCCCTCTACCGCACTATCGTGCCCCAGGGGAGCGGAACGGTGGTCAAAGAGATCGCTTTTACCCGCGCCTACCGGTCGGTCAGCCTCTACCTCAAGGGGTTGGAGAACCTATCTGGCGGCGTGGAAACACAGGGAGGGATCGAGGCGGAAGCCTATAACCTCTCCACGCGCTACGACCTGCTGTTCAACACCCTGTCGGAGCGGCGCGACGACCGGCGGGCTTTCACCGGGTCGCTGACGCCGGACGGGACACTGCCGGCGGCGCGTTTCCTCTCGGCCTACGGGCCTGTCACCAACGACGTTACGTTCAACCTGCAGCATCTGCCCGGCGACGTCGGGCCGGTCATGATCCTGCTCGGGCAATACCTGACGGAGAATCCGCCGCCCTCTTTCGACGATATCGACATACTGGTCGAGTTCTTTAAAGAGACGACCGGCCATGTGCAGGTGAGCATCACCATGCCCGACTGGTCGAGCCGTCCCGTGGATCCCGTCTATTAAATCCGACACCCCATATCATCCAAAATACCATTGATCAAAATGAAAATAGATAGATATCATCAAATAAAGACATTAAGGAGCGCGTTATACGCCACGTGTACAGCAGCGTTTTTCCTGATCCTGTGTTCGTGCATGGGCGAAGAGCGCGAAGTCCCGAACCCCTATCAGGCAGGGGGGGATAACGAGGTGGTCCTCTCGTTGCGCCTCCCGGGAAGTTCTTCCCTCGCTACGCGCACCCTGTTACCTGCCGACGAATACCAGGTGAAGGAGGTGGACGTATTGGTGTTTCATAACAACAGTTACCTCTATACATCAACGGGATACGAGCTGACCGACGGGGATCCGTCCGGCGAACCGGGCTATGTCGTAGCGGTAAAAAACTTCACCGTCCGTTTGCGGCCCGCCGAAGGGAACGAGAACAAGGTTGACCTCTGGGTCCTGGCCAATGCCCGTTCCATGCTGGGGAGGATAACGATAGAGGCAGGCAAAACTAAAGCGCAGATCGCCGCCGAGCTGCAGGCCACCGAAACCGACGGGGTGACACAAGCGACGGACGCTATCACCGCCACCGCCATCCCGATGTGGGGCGCGATAAACGGCGTCAATGTCACGCAAGAGAGCGGGTTAGGAGGCAATAACAAGGTGAACCTGATCCGTATGGTGGCCAAAATAGATGTCGAAGTGGCGGCAGGCAACAACTTCCAATTACAAGAAGTGCATTTCTATAACCGCAACATAAAAGGGCGGATTGTCCCCGGCACGATCAGCGCCAGTACATGGACAGCCCCGTCGGGTATCTATGTCACAGTTCCCAGCCTGCCCGGCGGGACATTGACGGCCACCGACAATCCAAAGAGTTACCTGTCCATGACAACGCTGGACATATCCATCAAAAATACCATCTACGCCTTTGAAGCCGAAAAAGGGACGGGCTACGATGCCAACCTCAACTACAAAGACGAGCCCTGCCTCGTGATCGGCGGCTCATACAACGGCGGGCTAACGACCTATTACCGCGTGGATTTCGTCAAACTCAATGCGGACGGAAGCGTCAATACATACCTCGATATCCTGCGCAACTACCATTATGCGGTAACGATCCAGAGCGTGAGCGGCCCCGGGCTGCCATCGGAAGAGGAGGCCCTGATATCCCGTCCGGTCTATATGACGGCCGACGTGATACCCTGGAATATGAGCGATATGAGCCATGTCGTGATAGACGGACAGTATATGCTCTCGGTCAGCCGTGACAGTATCGCTTTCTGTCAGGATGGTGGCATAGAGGCGATTAATGTCTTTACCGACTGGGAAGAGGGCTGGAAGATCGACACAAAAGCCACATCGCCGCCTTTCCCCTCCTGGCTCACCATCAAGGAGCCTGCGCCGGTTTCCGACATGGTCAATGGCACTAAAGGACAGAAAGTACCACTCGTTATGGAGGCTACCGCGCTATCCAGCCCAGGCAACCGCGAGGGCGAATTCTACATCACCGCCGGACGGTTGAAGAAGCTGATCAAGGTAGAACAGGTACGTCTTCCGTTTGCTTTCGACCATATCAGTTCGACCGGAAATATCCCGCGTGAGGGAGGTAATCCGCCAACCGTCGGAGGCGCTCCCCTGACGATGGCATTTACGGGAGACTATGCCGGCGAATTTGACATAAAAGCGTATGCCAGCGCTACACCCGGTACGTTGGGCACACTCCTTGTCGGCACAAACAAAAGCAACGACCTGACGGCTCATCCTGTGAACATAGCCCCCAACAACTCCTGGTATCCCCGGTATATTACCTATACCTATTCCGACGCCGGTATCCCCGAACAAACTATTGACCCGGCAATGGTAACCAATTACCAACCGGGCTATTCCATATCGGTAACAGGAATAACCCCTAGCGCCACCATCAGTGCAATGGGCGGTACATACACGCTCACCCTGAGCGGCAACTTTCCTGCCGGGGTAGAAATCTATGCCGTATTGTCGGGGACGAATACGAAGTTGTCAAATCCCGTTACGCTCATCGCTAATCAAGCTTCGGTAGGATTGACCATAGATGCTAATCCGAACGCAACGACGAGGACGCTGCAAATCATCGCCAGCATAGGATCCTCATTAACCGCGCTGACTACGTATACTCAGATGAGAGATCAAACATCCAATGGCAATTATCAACTGATATTCTGGATGATGGGTGATGATGTACCTTCCGATGGTACGTTCGTACAGATTCCTGAAACTTACGATGGGAAAACTGTTACAAATGGTTTTTCACTTGGAATGGCAAGTGTATACGGCCCTATGCTGTCTTGGATGAACGAAGGAGGAAGGGCTATTGGCGAAATTACAAGTTTTACAGACCAAGTGATTGCTGAAGAAGTTAGTCCTTCTACTGTTATCTGTGTAGTCCACCTATATAACACAGCAGTGCGTAGGATTAATAATGGCACCTTACTGGGTCTACATAGTGGTTACATGATACATGCAACCAATACTGGTGCTGATTCATATCTCTGGGAACATCTGCCTTATGCACAGACAGCAGAGATATCAAGACCTGTTAAAATTTATCTCCAGGTATATCGCCCGTAGGCAGGTTACGACCCTTGCGGAGGGCGGAAGAAAGGCTGGGATAGCAAGATAAAGATATTTTTCATTTGCAATTTAGTAATAATACAAGGAAAAAACTTGTTGACCTGAAACCAAGGCTAAGTGAAGAGAGGACACGTTTTTTGATTGTTGGTTTTAGACTGGAACAACCCCGCCGGCAAATGGCCGGCGGGAAGCTCCGGTCAACAGAAAAAGAGGATAAATAATGATACATAGATATAGATAATGAAAGAATTAAAATTACTGGCTTTTGTCTCCATCGACGGCTATTCGTCGCGGTTGAACGGGGACATGGACTGGGTCTATAGCGGAGATAGGAGCCCTTTGGAGGTGTATGATTTCACCTCATTCTTCGCCTCCATAGACCGCGTCGTGATGAACAGGATGCAGTACCTGGCGTTGCATTTCCAGGACTATATATGGCCGATCAGGGATAAACGGTGTTTCGTGCTGACGGGCAAGGGTTCACCTGTCCCGATCTACAGCCGCGGGCTGCTGCGTTTTGAACTGCTGACCGGGGACGACGACAACGGCAAGAACACCCTCCAGTACGTCCATGAATTGCGCTCCCAATCGGGCGAGGGCGATATCTGGGTGATGGGCGACTACCGCCTGACCGCCGCCCTGTTGCAGCAGGACATGATCGACGAAATCAACATCCTGCGGCTACCGGTGACGCTGGGCAGCGGTATCTCGTTCCTCGCCGGTTTCGGCGCGGAAAGGTCGTGGCAATTGTGCCAGGTCTCGGAATGTGCCGGCGGCGCGATCCTGACCCGCTACCACCGCTTCGCCTCCGCCTCCGCCCAGATAGCGGGGTGAAAGGCAGAAAGCCTTAGTTTATAATGACGACGAATCGCAATCGGCTAAAAATCAACGTTTAGTATCCGTCATTGCGAACGCAGTGAAGCAATGACGGGTACTACTTGATTATAATCGGCTGTAAATCAAGCTATCGCCGTCATTTCCCTTTTTGATAAACCTGGTTTATTGGGTACTCGCAATGACGGATACTAAACGTTGATTTTTAAGCGATTAAGAGGGGCGGTATGACCGGAAATGATTAACTATCAATTTATTTACGAAATACAAGAAATGCAATGAAGATGTTGAAGAAAATGATGGGGAACGACCCATCCGTGAGGCGTTTTAAGCAGTTGTTGGCAGGATTATCGGGTAAGGAGCAAAAACGCCACTATTACCACGCTTACCGTGTATCCATGCAGGGTTATGAGGCACACCCGAAAAAGTACAAGGCCTTTTTTGTCGAGCTGGTGAAGCATGACTGGCAGCAGTTTGCGGACTATATCCACAGTGAGACCGTGTTGGGGGCGCTGCTTGTTCCGGTAGACGACCCGAAAATGTTTAAAAAAATATCTCGTCTGATCGTCCAACACACAACGAATCCTAAAATTTCGTACAACCATTTCTCGTTTTGCCTGCTTTTGGTTTTCCGGTTATCGGTGAAAGTGAGGGTGTTGAGCGACCAGCTGCGGGATTCGGGCTTCTATCCCGAAGAGATACTGGAGCTGCTGCGATA
>JAISRY010000182.1 GCA_031273385.1 Tannerellaceae bacterium
GGAGGGGATTGGAAGCGGCGGCTTTGCCGCGCCTCCAATCCCCTCCCCCCCCAAAAAAAGACACCCATGTCATGTCGACCGAGCGCAGCGAGTGGAGACAACTCCGATCGAGAGGACGGTAAATGAGGTTTTAGTCCCACTTCTGGATTGCTTCACTGCGTTTATAATGACGAGAATTTACAATCGGCTAAAAATCAAGCAATTCTCGTCATTTCCTCTTTTTGATAAACGCAGTTTATTGGGTACTCGCAATGACGGATGCTGTTTGATTATAATCGGCTGGAAATCACGCAATCGCCGTCATTTTCCCTTTTTGATAAACCTGGTTTATTGGGTACTCGCAATGACGGGTGCTATTTGATTTTCAGGTGATTGCGATTCGTCGTCATTATAAACGGAGTGAAGCAATCCAGAAGTGCGACATACAGACCTTGCGATCGGGGTGTCTCCACTCGCTGCGCTCGGTCGACATGACGTTCTCCCACTCTCCACTCTCAACTCTCCACTCTCAACTCTCAACTCATAAAACGAGGTTGACCTTAAGGCCGATGCTTCGCGTGGCGGGCATCCCGAAGACGTCGACGCCCTGGTTGTCGTTTCCCGTCGACAGGACGGCGTCCGGATCGTAGGGCGCGCCGTTGTAGAGGAAGAAGAGGTTACGCGCCGTCACCGACAGCTGAAGCTCTTTCACGAACCTGACGCCTTTCGTCCATTCCGCGGGGAAAGCATACCCTAAGGATAGCTCCCTGAGGCGGATATTGGTGGCGTCATACATATAATATTCCGTGACGCCGTTCCGTCCGCCCACCTGTTCAAAGAACCCTTTTACATCCGTTATCCGCTCCCCCTCGAGGTCGACATACCCTTTCATGCGGGCTTCGCCGGTTCTGCGGGAGACGCCTGCCTGGTCGAGCATGGCCTCCGTCTGCGACAACACCTCTCCCCCGAAATGGCCGTCGAGCAGGAAATAGAGCGAAAAGCGGCGGCAGGCCAACGCATGGCTCCATCCCAGCAGGAAGCGGGGGGCGCTGTTTCCCACCTTTACCGTATTGCCCTCGCCCCGCGTCAGCGGCATCCCGTCGTTGCCGTAGCGTATCTTGCCCTCGTCGTCCCTGTCGAACGCTTTGCCGTAGATATCGCCGAAAGAGCCTCCTTTCACCAGGCGCATCGTATAGCTGGACGAGAATCCCTCCTGGCCATAGACAAAGGCCGGAAGGTCAGGGTGCAAGGCCATCACGCGGTTTCTGTTCAGCGAAAGGTTGGCGAACGTTTTCCAGGTAAACCCTTTCGTCAGGACGGGGTTTGCCCCGAGCATCACCTCAAGCCCCCGGTTCCGTATATCCCCGGCGTTGACGAAGTAATACTTGTAGGCCGCACCCGCCGAGGAGGGCAGGAGAAAGAGCTGGTTGCGGGTATTGGTCTGGTAAAGCGTGACGTCGATGGAGAGGCGGTGGTTGAAGAACTTCCACTCCGTCCCCGCCTCGAAAGAGGTGGTCATTTCCGGTTTCAGGCCGGCGTAGGGCGCCCTGTCTTTCGGCAGGAATGCGCCGCCTGCGCCGATATGCGCCAAGAAGTTGCTGTCCCCCACCGGCAGGCCGTTACCGACCTTGCTGAACGACCCCCTCAGTTTGCCGTACGAAACCCATCCCGGCAGGCGGAGCGTTTTATGCACCACCCAGGCCACTCCCGCCGACGGGTAGAAGAATCCCCTGTCCACGCTTTTGGTGAAAGCCAGCGTGGAAGACCAGTCGTTGCGTGCGGTGATGTCGACGTACAGACGCTCCCCATACCCCAACTGGGCGGTGGCGAAGAACGACTGTACCTGCCGCCGCCTGTCGATGGCCTCGTCGATATAGGCGCTGGTCGACATGACGATATTGGCTACGGTAAAGACGTTCGGATAGTAGAGGGAGGCGGTTTGGGAATCCAGGCGGAGGAGGTCGGTACGGTCGTCCCAGATACTGCCGCCGGCTGTGGCGGTAAACCGGAACGCCTCGCCCTCGACGGTGGCCGTCGCCATGAGGTCGCCATAGAGGAGCGTCTGCCGGTAGGTATAATCAATATAGCGCCCGTTCATGCCGGCGATACCGGGAGAGGTCGAGGCGTAGATCTTTTGCCGGAACGCATCGTGTACATCATCGACGCTCCCCTTGCCGTCGACCGTCAGCCAGCGGGTGATGCGTCCATGCGCCGCAAGGGAGGTCATCGTCCGCCGGCGTTTGTCGGCGCTTTGTGTCCGGTTGGCCAGCCAATAGGGGTTCTGGTCGTAATCCGTGATGGGGGTATACCAGTTCTGGACGGGCATATTGCGTTCGGCATCGAACACTTCAAAGGCCTGTTTGTATGGCGAGAGGTCTGTGCCCCGCGGAAAGGTATACAACCCCGGCAGGGGATTCATGTAGAACCCGCCGGAGGTCGGCCTGTCCGGTGTGCTTTGCATGACGAGGGATACGCGTCCGTCGAGCGTCAGGCGGTTGTCGACGAGGGAGGCTGTCTGGTGAAAGGTGAGGTTATGCCTGCTGAGGCGGTGCTGCCCGACGATCCCGCGGGCGGAGGTGTTGGCGTAGGAGAAGTAGTTTTGCAGCCGCTCGTTCCCCGTCGATACGGTGAGGGACTGGACAGCCCTGACGCCTGTCCGGAAGAACTCCCCGGCATGGTCGTAGGCCGGCATACCCGCCGCATCGCCCCAACTGCCGGTGGAATCGTCCGATCGCCCGAAGCCGTTCTGGAACGCCGGTAGCAGCGTGGCCTGGTCGATGGTCAGGTCTGACGAGAAGCGTACCTCCCTCTTCCCCCGCAGGCCGCCCTTTGTGGTGATGAGGATGACGCCGTTTGCCGCCTGCCAGCCGTAGAGGGCGGCTGCTGCGGCGCCTTTGAGGATGTGCAGGCTTTCGATATCGTCGGGGTTGAGGTTGGAGATGCCGTCGCCGCCGTCGCGGTTGCCGGCGTTGGCCACCCCTCCGATAATGGTGAACGCCTGTTCGTTGCTCTCGTTCAGCATCGGCAGGCCGTCGATCACGTAAAGCGGCTGGTTGTCGGAAGAGACCGACCGCCCTCCCCTGATCAGCGTCCTTGCCGACCCGCCCAGGCCGGAGGAGTTTCTGTTGATTTGTATGCCGGCGGCTTTACCGGCAAGGGTATTCATCAGGTTCGCATCTTTCGAGCGGGTCAGCTCGACGCCCTCGATCGTCTGTGTGGTATAGGGTAGGGACGCCTCCCTCTTTCTGATGCCCAACGCCGTCACCACGACCTCTTCCAGGTGGTGCGTATCTTCCGCCAGCGTAATGTGCAGCGCCGCCTCCCCGCGGTAAGCCGCCTCCTCGGTCTGGTAGCCGAGGAAAGAGACCACCAGGACGGCATCGGGCGGAAGCGTGAGGCGGAACGTGCCGTCCCGCGCGGTGACGGTACCCTCCGCCGTCCCCTTTATCCGGATATTGGCGCCGGCGACGGGTTCGCCCGCCTGATCCGTCACGGTTCCATCCACCCTTTTTACCCCTCCCCCAAGCAGGCCGGTGGAGGCTTTCCGGTTCAGGATAATCTTGTCGTTGATGACGGTATAGGCAATATCCGCTGTCTCGAACAGGCTATTCAACAGGTCAAAGAGATGTTTGCCCGACACGTGCAGGGAGACCGTAAAGCCGACATCCACCACGTTCGCATCGTAGACGAAAGAGAACGGCGTCTGCTTTTCGATCGCTTCCAGTACCTCGTATGCCGGACGCGCCGTCATATCGAGCGATACCGTCATATCCTGGGCGGAAACATGATTCACAATCCCTGATATTAGATCTAAGAAAACCACCAAGATCACTCCTTTCATAGCCATACAAGATTTGCGCATAATACATTTCCCGCCAAAGGTATAAAAAATCTTTTTGAAAGAGGTCAATCCAGCGACCAACCGGTGCGATAGGTATGCCGGATGTATTCCTCTGCCGCTTGTTGGGCATTCAGCGTCAGCGTGCGCGGCTCCTGACGGGGGATACCGTTGGACACCTTGATCTCGTCACTATCGGAGAGATTGGTGATACGCATCGCGGGGCCGTCCCACAGCAGTTTCTTGTTCAAGCCCTTCAGCCTGACGGCCAGGTTTCCCATGACCACCATCTCGTTGAGCGGGCCGGCATATTCGAAGTTGGACAACGGCAATACGCGGTTTGCAGGCGATTCCTTGCAGGCACGGACAAAGTCCATCTCATGGCTCATGCCGACCCGTCGGAGGCGGGCTGCCGGCTTCGGTGCGTTTTTAAACTTATCCTCCGGCAACAGGCGGTAGCTCCCGCCATAGTTTCCACAAACCAGGACCCCTTTCGTACCGTGGAAAATCACGCCGTTCTTTCCCTCCCCAAGCTCTACGCCGTCGGGTAATGCGGCGGGGCGGGCGGGAAGCAATCCGCCGTCGTACCAGCAAACGGTCACGGCGGGCATATTCAGTTTGCCCTCTTTCGGGCGGGCGGGAAACGTGTACCGGATCGTAGAGGCCACCGGTGCGCTTTCGGAGTTTAACGCCGTCGACGAGGCTTCCACCGCCGAGGGATGCCCCAGCTTCATAGCCGCGAAGACCACATCAAGCACGTGGCAGGCCATATCGCCGAGCGCACCCGTGCCGAAGTCCCACCATCCGCGCCAGTTCCAGGGATGATACGTACTGTGATAGGGACGCATGGGCGCCGGGCCGATGAAGAGATCCCAGTCGATATGTTCGGGCAGCCACATGCCCTGTTCGGGGCGCGTCAGTCCCTGCGGCCAGATCGGGCGGTCGGTCCAGGCATCCACATGGGTGACTTCGCCGATGGCGCCGCTCCATATCCATTCGCATACTTCGCTGACCTTGTCGTCGCTGTGCCCCTCGTTGCCCATCTGCGTCACGACGTTGTACCGGCGCGAAGCCTCGAGCAACATCCTCGATTCGTACACCGAATGGGTTAGCGGTTTCTGTACATAGACATGCTTGCCCAACTGCATCGCCGCCATAGCGCATACGGCATGGGTATGGTCGGGCGTGGCGATCACGACGGCGTCGATGCTTTTAGCCGCTTCGTCGAACATCTTGCGATAGTCCTTAAACCGTTTTGCCTGGGGAAAGGCTTCGAAGCAGTTCTTGCCATACTGCCAGTCAATATCGCACAGGGCAACGATGTTTTCCGTCTTCATATTACCCAGGTTGGTACTGCCCTTGCCGCCTACGCCGATACCGGCGATATTCAGCTTATCGCTGGGAGCGACATGCCCCAGCCCGCTCACCGTATAACGCGGCACGATGGCGAAGAGCCCTGCCGTAGTCGCCGATAACCGGATAAACCGGCGGCGGGAGATGTGTGTGTGTTTCATGGCTGGAAAGGGTTTTACAGTTGTTTGACTTGAATATTCCGGAACCAGATCAGGGCTGCTCCATGTTTCCCCTGGAAACCGATATACCCTTTGGTCGGTAATTGGGCGTATGGTTTGGGCAACCAGGAGGGGATTTCCGAGCCGTCGGGATTTGTTTTTCCCGAAGTCCAGCGCTTCATATCCATATCGGCAACCTCTTTCCCGTTCAGCTTGACCTTGATGTTCTTCCCCTTGGCGGTGATCACCATGGTGTTCCACTCGCCGGGCTCTTTGACCAGGCGGTATTCCGTCGGGGCAAGGTGTCCGTAAACCGCGCCGCAGCTGCCGGTGGAGGCCTCCTTGGCGACATGGTCGCAATAGTCGTCGGCGATCTGTATTTCCACCGCATTCGGAATCCAGTCCTTTTTGTCGGTGCAATAGATCACCACGCCGCTGTTGGTACATTTGTCATTCTTAAATTCAAGCGAAAGCTCAAAGTTCTCATACTCCGCCGTAGACCAGATGGCCTGGTCGGCCGTAGCCGATATGACGCCGTCCTGATCCACCGACCATACGGCGGGATCATAATCGGCATTCGACAAATCAGCCGTAAACAAAGGCTGAACCCCTTTAGCCTTTTTCGTTTGACCGAAAGAAACAGCGCATACACATACGCAACATAACATACAGAAGATTAATTTTTTCATGATAGCTGTTGTTTGAATATTATGCTGACAAAGATAGGATTCTTTACGCAACATGCACCGATAATCCCTCTTTATTTTTAGTGGCACATACTGCTTAGTAGCTGTCTTGGTGTACGCCCTTGATGGCGCGGCCGCTGGGTTCGTTCATTTGGGTGAAGGCTTTGTCCCATGCCAGGGCTTCGGCGGTCGAACAGGCGACGCTCGGGACGGAGGGGACGCTGCGGGCGGCGCTTTCGCTGGGGAAATGCTCTTCAAAGATCGTACGGTAGTAGTATTCTTCTTTGTTTTGAGGGGTGTTTATGGGGAAACGGGTGGCGGCGTCGGCCATCTGTTCGTCGGAAACCAGTCCGGCGGTGAGCTGTTTCAACGTGTCTATCCAGCTATACCCTACCCCATCGGAGAACTGTTCTTTCTGTCGCCAGGCGATCTCTTCGGGCAACATGGAGGAGAACGCTTCGCGGAGGATCTTTTTCTCGATCACCTTTCCCGGCGCCATCTTGGATGCGGGGTTCAGGCGCATGGCGACGTCGAGGAACTCCTTGTCGAGGAACGGCACGCGCCCCTCCACGCCCCATGCGGCAAGGCTTTTGTTGGCGCGCAGGCAGTCGTAGAGGTAGAGTTTGCCGATCTTGCGCAGCGTCTCTTCGTGGAACGCCCGGGCGTCGGGGGCTTTGTGGAAATAGAGGTATCCGCCGAAGACTTCGTCGGCGCCCTCCCCACTGAGCACCATTTTGATGCCCATGCTTTTGATTACGCGGGCTATGAGGTACATCGGGGTGGAGGCGCGGACGGTGGTGACGTCGTAGGTTTCGATATAATAGATAACGTCGCGCAAGGCGTCCAGTCCCTCCTGGATGGTGTAGACGATTTCGTGGTGAACGGTTCCGATATAGTCCGCCGCTTTCCGGGCGGCAATGAGGTCGGGCGAGCCTTTCAGCCCGACGGAGAAGGAGTGGAGCTGCGGCCACCAGGCATCCAGCTTGCCGCCGCTTTCGACCCGTTTGTTGGCATACTGTTTGGCTACGGCCGAGGTGATGGACGAATCGAGTCCGCCGGAGAGCAGTACGCCGTAGGGGACGTCGCTCATCAGTTGGCGTTGCACGGCGGCTTCGAGCGCGTCGTGCAGCTCTTCGACGGAGGCGGGGTTATCCTTTACGTTTTCGTAGTCCATCCAGTCGCGCGTATACCATTTTGTCATCTTTTGGCCTTTGCTGGAATAATAGTGTCCGGGCAGAAAGGGTTCGTAGTGCGTGGCAAAACCCTCCAGCCCTTTGAGTTCGGATGAGACCAGGAGGTGGCCGTCGTCGTCGTATCCGGTATAGAGGGGGATGACCCCGATCGGGTCGCGGGCGATG
Source organism: Tannerellaceae bacterium (assembly GCA_031273385.1). Lineage (GTDB taxonomy): Bacteria > Bacteroidota > Bacteroidia > Bacteroidales > Tannerellaceae > DFXE01. The sequence goes on from JAISRY010000182.1 coordinate 7,373, forward strand.
AGGTAGGCGTCTTCCCCTTCGTCGTAGAGGGCGAAAGCGAATATGCCGTTGAGGTCTTCGAGGCAGTCGACGCCTTTCTTGCGGTAGAGCGCCAGGATCACCTCGCAGTCTGATCCGGTTTGGAACTCATATTCGTCCTTTAGCTGCTCACGTATGGCAAGATGGTTGTAAATCTCGCCGTTGACGGTGAGGATCAGTTTGCCGTCCTTGCTCTTCAAGGGCTGGCTGCCTGAGGCGGGGTCTACGATCGACAGGCGTTCGTGGGCGAGGATCGCCCGGTCTCCGGTATAGATACCGCTCCAATCCGGCCCGCGGTGGCGAATGCGTTTGCTCATGGCCAGCGCCTGTTGGCGTAGCGCCTCTCTCCTGTCACGAATATTGAATATAGCTGTTATTCCACACATGATGCTTTATTGTTTTAAATAATGATCGATTGCTTGCGCCGTCTTTCGTCCGGAAGCCATGGCGGTGACGACAAGGCTTGCCCCCGAAGCGGCGTCGCCGGAGACAAAAACGTTCGGGTTGGTGGCCGGCGACAACTCCTTCAGGATGCCCTCCTCTGCGGGGCGGAGGAAGCCCATGGCCAGGAAGGCCAGGTCGGCTTCGATGACCCACTTTTTCCCTGTCGGCTTCATTTCGGGGCGTTCGCCCTCGCGGGGCGTCGTCCATTTCACCTCTTCCACCTCTACGCCGGTGAGCCTGTCGCCGTCGCCGATGAAACGGCTGGTGGCGAGGCTCCACAGGCGGGTGCATCCCTCTTCGTGGCTACTGCTGGTTTTCAGGACTTGGGGATAGGCCGGCCAGGGCGTGGCGGGATTGTAGCCGATGGGCGGTTGGGGCAGAATCTCGATCTGCGTCACGCTGGCCGCGTCGTGGCGGTTGGCCGTCCCTACGCAGTCGCTGCCCGTATCGCCGCCACCGATGACCAGTACCCTTTTCCCCTTGGCCTGTATCAGCCGTTCGGGTGGTATGGCGATGCCCTCGAGCAGGCGGTTTTGCTGCCCCAGCAGCTCAAGGGCGAAATGAATCCCTTTCAGGTGGCGCCCCTCTACGGGGAGGTCGCGCGGGGTCTCCGCCCCTGTCGCCACGCATACGGCGTCGTATGACCGGACGATCTCTTCGGCGGGTATCTTTTCCCCTATGGCTGTGCCGGGGCGGAACGTGATCCCCTCTTCCTCCATCAGGCGGATGCGGCGGTTGATGATCTTCTTGCTCAGTTTGAAATTGGGTATGCCGAAGCGGAGCAGTCCGCCGGGCAGTTCGTCCCTTTCGTAGACCGTCACGTCGTAGCCTTTGCGGTTGAGCTGGTTGGCCACCGTCAGCCCGGCCGGCCCGCTACCGACGACGGCTACCCTCTTGCCGTTGCGCACCGGCTTCACCGCCTCGATAAATCCCTCGCGAAAGGCCATTTCGATAATGGCGGCTTCGTTTTCTCGGATCGTCACCGGCGCGTCGGCGCTCAATTTCAGCACACAGCTTTTCTCGCACAGGGCGGGGCATATCCGTCCGGTAAACTCGGGGAAATCGCACGTCCCGCTCAGCACCTGGTACGCCTCTTTCCAGCGGCCTTTCTGAAGCAGCTCCTGCCATTCGGGTTGTTTATTTCCTATCGGGCAAGCCCAATGGCAAAAGGGGACGCCGCAATCCATGCAGCGCGAGGCTTGTGTCTTGCGGTCGCTACTGTTGAGCGTTTGCTCTACTTCGCTATAATCCTGTATCCGTTCGTGTATGGGCCGATAACCGGCTTCTTGTCTTTGTATCGTAAGGAATGCTTTAGGGTTTCCCATTGTATAATCGCTATCTAAATTGGTTCGTAATTAATAATCGCGTTGCATCTCGGCAATCTTGCGCTGCAACTTCTTCATCTCTTCTTCCTGTAACACCCTCTTGTATTCGATCGGGACGATACGGATGAACTCATCCACGTATTTGTCGAAATGCTCCAGGACACGGCCTGCCAACTGGCTGCCCGTATAGTGGTAGTGCTTTCGGATCAGGCTGTGCAGCTCTTTCCGGGCGGCGCTCTCTTCGATAAGCGAAAGCTCTACCATCTCCATATTGCAATAGAAATCGAAATCGCCCGCCCTGTTCCATACATAGGCGACGCCGCCGCTCATCCCGGCGGCAAAGTTACGCCCCGTCTCACCCAGCACGACGACCCGTCCTCCGGTCATGTATTCGCAGCAGTGGTCCCCTACCCCCTCGACGACGGCAATGGCTCCGCTGTTGCGCACGCAGAAGCGCTCGCCTACCCGTCCGTTGATATACACCTCGCCGCTCGTCGCGCCATACATCAGCGTATTGCCGGCGATCGTATTTTCTTCGGCGATAAAGGTCGAGCGCACGGGGGGCATCAGGCTGATGCGTCCGCCGCTAAGCCCTTTCCCCAGGTAGTCGTTCGCCTCCCCCTCAAGCCGGAAATGGATACCGTGGGCAAGGAAAGCGCCGAAACTCTGCCCGGCCGACCCTTTGAATTTCACCTGCAACGTATCGTCCGGCAGTCCGGCGTTGCCATACCGCTTGGCGACTTCGCCGGAGAGCATCGCTCCCACCGAGCGGTCGGTATTGACAATCACATAATCCAGCGAAACCTCTTTCTTCGACTCAATGGCCGGCATCGCCTGGCGAATGATATCCCTATCTTTTACCTTATCTATATCGTGCACCTGTCGCGCGGTATTGCGGATGGCCTCCGATTTGGCCTCTTTGGGGAGGTAGAGCAGGCGTTTGAAATCCAACAAATCATGCTTCTGGCAGCCGTCGGACGGCTTGCGTTCGATCAGGCCGGTATGCCCGATGACGTCGTCCAGCTTCGCGTACCCCATTTCAGCCAGGTATTCCCGTACCTCTTCGGCCAGGAAACGGAAGAAGTTCACCAGGTATTCGTGACGCCCGTAGAAACGCTTGCGCAGCTCCTCGTTTTGCGTGGCCACGCCTACCGGACAGGTGTTCAGGTGGCACTTGCGCATCATCACACATCCCAGGACAATCAAGGCGGAAGTGGCGAAACCGAACTCTTCGGCGCCCATCAGCGCCATCAGCAGGATATCGCGCCCGGTCTTGATCTGCCCGTCGGCCTGCAGGCGAACCTGTCCGCGCAGCCCGTTCAGGGTGAGCGTCTGTTGCGTCTCGGAAAGCCCCAGTTCGGGAGGCAGTCCCGCATACTTGATGGAGCTGACCGGTGAAGCGCCCGTCCCGCCCTCTGCGCCCGAAATGATAATCCTGTCGGCTTTGGCCTTGGCGACACCGGCGGCAATCGTCCCCACACCGCTTTCGGATACCAGCTTTACGCTGATCTCGGCGCCGGGGTTGACGTTCTTGAGGTCGAAGATCAGTTGCGCCAGGTCTTCAATCGAATAGATATCGTGGTGGGGAGGCGGGGATATCAGCGAAATGCCCGGTATGGAATGGCGTGTCCGGGCAATGACGTCGTTGACTTTATATCCGGGCAGCTGTCCGCCCTCGCCGGGCTTCGCTCCCTGGGCGATCTTGATCTGTATCTCGTCGGCATTGACCAGGTATTCGGTCGTCACGCCAAAGCGTCCGGAAGCGACCTGCTTGATGGCCGACCGGATCGACGAACCGTCCGGGCGCGTCGCAAAGCGTGCGGGGTCTTCGCCGCCCTCGCCCGTATTGCTTCGCCCATGTATTTTGTTCATCGCCAAAGCGATGGTCTCGTGCGCCTCCTTGCTGATCGAGCCGAAGCTCATCGCCCCCGTAACGAACCGCTTGACGATCTCGTCGACCGGCTCTACCTCGTCCAGCGGGATAGGCTCCCCTTTTTTGAACGTCAGGAAATCGCGCAGGAAAATGGGGGACGCTTTCCCGTCCACTTCGCGTGAATAGTTTTTGAACAATTGGTAGCTCCCCAGGCGGGTGGCCAGTTGGAGTTTGGAAATGGTTTCCGGATTCCAGGCGTGCATCTCCCCGTCTTTCCGGTAGCTGTACAGCCCGATATGGTCCAGCATACCGGTAGCCGCTTCGCCGTAGGCCTCCCTGTGCATGGCGATGGTATCCGCCGCAATCTCTTCCAGGCGAACGCCGCCCACCTTGCTGGTGATTCCACCGAAATAGGCCTGCGTCAGTTCGTCGCTCAGCCCGATCGCCTCGAAGAGTTTGGCGCCGCGGTAGCTGCGGATCGTACTGATCCCCATCTTGCTGATGATCTTGAAGAGTCCCTTGCAGATCGCCTTTATATAATGTTTGCGCGCCGTTTCGTAATTCAGCTGAATCTCCTGTTTGTTCACCAAATCCTTGATGATCACAAACGACATATAGGGATTGATCGCGCTGGCGCCAAACCCCAGGAGCAAGGCGGCGTGCATCACTTCGCGCATCTCGCCGGTCTCGACGACCAAGGCCGTCTGTACCCGTTTCTGCACCGAAATCAGGTGATGATGGACGGCGCTTACCGCCAACAAGGAGGGGATGGGGGCATGCCCGGCATCGACGTTCTTATCGCTCAGTATGATGTAATTGATTCCCTCGGCCACCGACTGTTCGGCCTGCTTGCACAGCCCATCCAGGGCCGTCCTCAAGCCATTGCACCCTTTGGCGACGTCGAAAACCATCGAAAGCTTGGTGGATTTGAATCCTTTATAGCGGATATTACAGAGTAGGTCGAGCTGTGTGTTGGTGAGGATCGGGTGGTTCAGGCGTACCATTTTACAGTGGTTCTCGTCCGGAACCAGGATGTTATTGCCTACGGCGCCGATATACTCCGTCAGGCTCATCACCAGCTCTTCACGGATCGGGTCGATCGGCGGGTTCGTCACCTGCGCGAACTGCTGCCGGAAGTAGTTATACAGGTTCTGCGGACGGGACGACAAGACGGCCAACGGGACGTCATTCCCCATCGAGCCGACGGGTTCCGCGCTGCCGGTCGACATCGGGAGGATGATCCGTTCCACATCTTCCCTGCTATAGCCGAAGATGCGGAGCTTTTTCTCATACTCATCTATCGAATGTGTGATTTTACGGCCGGACTTCAGTTCGTCCAGCTCTACGCGGTTGTTGGAGAGCCATGTCCGGTAGGGCTTGGCTTCGGCCAACTGTCTTTTCAGTTCGCCGTCGTAATAGACCTCCCCTTTCTCGGTATCGACCATCAGCAGCTTCCCCGGCTGCAGGCGCCCCTTCTCTTTGATCTCTTCCGGCTTGAAATCCATCACGCCGACTTCGGAAGCGACCAGCAACGTGTCGTTCTTGGTGATCAGGTAACGCGCCGGGCGCAGTCCGTTCCTGTCCAGCATACCGCCGGCGTACCTGCCGTCGCTGAACAACAACGCCGCCGGGCCGTCCCACGGCTCCATCAATATAGAGTGGTATTCGTAAAAAGCCTTTAGCTCTTCCGAAATAGGATTGCTTTCGTTGAAACTTTCGGGGATCAGCATGCTCATGGCATGGGGAAGACTCAGCCCGGAAGCCACCAGGAACTCCAACACATTATCCAAAGAGGCGCTGTCGCTCATCTTGGGCTGGATAATCGGGCATATCTCTCCCATATCAGGGATCGCAGGAGAGGTGAGGACGCTCTCACGCGCCTCCATCCACGAACGGTTGCCCCGTATCGTATTGATCTCCCCGTTATGCGCCAGCAAGCGGAAAGGCTGAGCCAGCCCCCAGGTCGGAAACGTATTCGTGCTAAAGCGGGAATGTACCAACGCCAACCCACTGGTAAAGTAATGGTTGGTCAGGTCGGGAAAGTAATGCCTAAGCTGCATCGACTTCAACATCCCCTTATATACGATATTCTTCGTCGACAAAGAGGCCACGTAGAAATCATCTTTCGCCGCCAGGCCGGACGCCGCGACTTTCTTCTCAATACGCTTACGCACGATATAGAGCTTCAGCTCAAAGGCATCCTGGTCGTCACAACCGGTAATAAACAGCTGTTTGATGTCCGGCTCGCTCCCCAGGGCGTCTTTCCCCAGGATAGCGGAATTGACCGGCACCTTACGCAGATGCATCAAACTAAGCCCATCCTTTTCTATCTCTTCGATCATGATACGCAGGATAGCCGCCTGCTGCTCCTCCTCTTTCGGGAAAAAGACCAGCCCCGTTCCATATTTCCCTTTCTCGGGCACCGGAATCCCTTGCAGCAAAATATACTCGTGGGGAATCTGGAGCATGATCCCCGCGCCGTCGCCCGTATTATTGTCGGCGCCCTCCGCCCCGCGGTGACGCATGTTCTCCAATACGTTCAACGCCGACTCCACAATATCGTGAGACTTCCTGCCATGAATATTCACCAACATCCCCACCCCGCAAGCATCGTGTTCGTATGCGGGATCGTACAACCCCTGCTTTGTGTTAAAATGATTTCTTTTCTTCATTATTGCTGACCTTGTGTTCGTATATTCCTAATAAATTTGTCATTTTGTTGCGCAAATATAGAAGTTATATCTCAAACTGCTATCCTTTTTGAGAAATAAATGGCATTTTTTTTGTCACGAGGGGTATGTCTCTTTCAGGATGACCGATGCACGGCCTGCCTCACCGCCGACGGGAGGATTCAATTTCGAGAGGGTCAGCTCGATCTCTTCCAACTGCGGGAAATGCGTTTTCAGGGAATGAAGGATACGGCCAGCCACATGTTCCAATAATTTCGACGGGATCTTCATCTCCGCCTCGATAAGACGATAGACGGCGCCGTAATTAATGGTGTCGTCCAGGTCGTCGCTCGAAAGCGCCCTTTCTATCGGGGCTGTGAGCGTCAGATGAACCAGAAAATGATTCCCCGCCAGCGTTTCCTGAGGCAATACACCATGAAAAGCATAGAATCTGAGATCGTTAAGTTCTATTTTACATTTCATATTTAGGATAATTAAGAGGTAAAAGTCAGCAATTAAGCCAATATTGCAAAAATATAATTTTATATTTGCAAATTGCATAAATATAGATATATAATTATTACTATGAAAATAAAGTTTAAGGAAGAAGCGCCGTCAAGCGCGCTACATAATATTCTGGGCGTTGGTACAACCATAAAGGGTGATATCATCACCGATGGGGATTTTCGCCTGAATGGCAGGGTTGAAGGAAATATCAATTGTGCCGCAAAGATCGTTATTGGGCCTAAGGGTCAAATCAACGGGGACATTGTATCCGTCAATGCCGAAATCTTCGGGACGGTAGTCGGAAGTATTCGCACCAGTGGTGCGTTGGTGTTGAAAGCATCCTCCATCGTGACGGGCGATATCTATGCCCAAACATTGGAAATAGAGCCAAATGCTAAATTCAGTGGCGTTTGTAATATGATATCTACAGAGAATTAACCGATTGGCATTCACTTTCTGCCGCTCTGTTCAATCATAAATCTAATTTTTGCATTAAACACGCCAGCATCCATTAAACTTTCTATCGTCAGGTGCATCCTGTAACGCCAGTAATGAGCCGCGTTCGCAGGGATATTGATCCGTTCCGTTTCAATATCCTTCCTCTTTACCGTATCATCAACGGCAAACCAGTCCTGAAGCGGGATAATTGCCAGCATGGATGGAGAGGCCAAATGGTTGGAGACGATCCGGGTGGCGATCTCCGCCGTACATTCGTCCGGCGCGTCGCCCGGAAGTTGCAGGACGTGGCGGCAGTACCGCTCCCTCCTTGCCCGGTCTTCTTTCCACCAGTTCCTAAGCGGCGGCATATCATGCGTAGACGTCGTACAAACCGAAAGGTAAGGCAAATACCGTAAGTCGGCAAACTCACGATCTGGCGCCTTGGGCATACGCTCTATCTCAAGGCTAAGGATCTGCAACTTGCTCATGACATCAGGGACGGATTCGGGGATCATACCCAAATCCTCCCCGCAAACCAGCATCTGCGTAGAAGCGACAAGGGGCGTCAAGCGTTTGAACGCCTGCGCCCGCCAGAAATGATTATGCCTGTGGTAAAAAAAATCCCAATACAAATGATCGAACGCATACCGGTCGGTATTCGTTAATTCGCGGTAAATAAATGATTGATTGGCGGAGATACGCGGATGGAATTTCCCCTTTTCATGCCTGTCCCGCAAAAACAGCGCCTCATTGGCGATGGCATACAGCCCGTTTTTTATCCGGAGCGACGCTTCGTCACGCTTTCCATCAAACAAAGCCTCAATCTTCCTTTGCGTATCACAGAAAGGTTTTAACACAAAATGCCGGGACGACGACTGCGCCAGGTAGGCGTTCTTCACCTCATCCGTCAGGTCGCCGAACAGCTCGGGCAAAAAGCCGTCATGAATATGGGGTGTAGTAAAACGGGATTCATCGAACGACATACCATCATGTTCGATCTCCTCCGTCGAAAGGGGAAGAGCCGGATTGAAACGACCGCACAACCCCTGCACGGATTCCTGCGGGATTTCCCATATCCTGAAAAACCCCAGGATATGATCGATCCTGAAACAATCAAAATACCGGCTCAGATGCAACAACCGCCTTTTCCACCACGAGAAATCATCCCTTTCCATCGCATCCCAATTATAGGTCGGGAACATCCAGTTCTGCCCATTCACCGAAAAGTCGTCAGGAGGAGCGCCCGCCTGAGCGTCCAGATTGAAATAGCCCGGCTCCGTCCAAACCTCCACGCTCGTACGGTTCACCCCAATAGGAATATCCCCTTTGAGGACAATCCCATTTCTACGGGCATAATCGGAAACACTGCTGAATTGGGTGTGCAATACGAATTGCAGGAAGAAATAGAATGAAATGCCGGGGTAAGCCCCGCTTGCTTTATCGCATAACCGCTCTATACGTGTTTTATTATAGGCGGCATCGCTCCCCCATTTGGAGAAATCAGGGGTCTTATACTGGTCACGAAAATAGGAATAGGCGGCGTATGGGATAAGCCAGGGCGCATTTTCCTGATAAAACGCCGCGTATTCCGGCGTATCCAACAGCGCTTTCCCCTCCTGTTCAAAGAATGTACGGCAATAGGCGATCTTATACTTCAGAACAGCCTCATACTCCACCGATTCCTTACCGTTCAACTCCGCCTGCTTCCCTGCATAAAACGCCGCCTCCCCGGCATCGTTCAGCGCACCCATCCACGACAGGTCTATATACAGCGGATGCAACGCGTATATCGAAATCGCACTGTACGGATAAGAGTCCGCCCAGGTGTAACCCATCGTCGTATCGTTCATCGGCAGCACCTGGATGATCCGCTGGCGCGTTTTTCTTATCCAGTCGATAAATAGACGAAGATCCCCCAAATCGCCCACGCCAAAGCTCCGCTCCGAACGCAAGGAGAACACCGGAACCACCGTACCGGCGCATCTCCATAAAGGCAGGTTATCCCTGAAATACAATCCCGACACGGCAACCACTTCGTCCTCCCCCTGGGAAGAGAGGTTGAGCGTCCGGTTCTCATCCGTTTCCCAATACGCCAACTCATGCCTGTCATCGACAACCAGAAACTTGTATTCCAACGGATAACTGACCTTGTTCGCATCCAGGCTGATTTGCCATTCCGGAAAGGCATCGCAACGAAGAATAAGCGCCTTTTGTATGTCCCAGTTTCCCAAACATTCCTGGTTCCCCGATATGGCCAGGCGCTGGTTCTTCTCCACGCGCGGAGCGTATATCTTTATGACAAGCCGCTTCGGGCCCTCCATCGCGCTTTCTTCCGTATGAGACGGATGGGCGAACAGGCTTCCGGTAAAAGCGGACGAATAAAAAGCAGGGTTGGCCGGACGGGTCTGCCAGTAATCATATAATGTATACCGTCCTGACCGGCTATCCAGTACGATGCGATGGTTCTTCTCCCATTCCTCAAAAATCGGCTTATCGTTCCCACTCAGAAAATAGCGGTACTCAATCACCTGCACGCCGGACGGCAAATCCAACTCCAACTGCCAGTTACCGTTCCCCCGATAAACCATTCCCCGGGCAAAGGCCGGCTCCCACATCCCCAATTCGGGGATGGAACCGACGACGGACAACTTCTGCCCCCAGACAGTATGAAAATGGATATTGAACGAAACTTTCATCCGGTTTATCCGCACTTGGAAACGCCACAGTTCGTACAGATTAGGCAACCCTCCTGATAGACTAACGTTTCCTGATTGCAATTCGGGCAAGTATGGCCTTTTGCCGCCGTTCCGTTAGGGAGGTATTTCTTCAATGCGCGTTCTACCCCATTCTTCCAGGTATTAATTGATTCGCTGTTTAATTCCATACCCTGAACCAGCTTAATGACCTGATCAATAGGCATCGCATAACGAAGCACGCCGGAAATAAGTTTGGCATAATTCCAGAACTCCGGATCAAACTTGCCATCCAACCCCTCAATCGTCATCTTGTAGCCGCGCTTATTCTTAAACTGGAAATCATAGTGCTTATTCCCGTCGTCATCGTAACTCTTTATAATCGTTCCTTTGGAGACATTCTTGGGAAGCATAATCCCCTCTTCATCATCAGCCAGACCGGTAAATATCTCATACGGGCGGCCATTGAGCAAGCCGACGAAAGCAATCCATTTTTCCCTGTTATTCTGGAACTTCACGACGTCAGCCTCCAATTCGCGAGGCCGTTTAGCGACAATAACGGGCGGCTCCATGCAGTTGCAATCATCCTTTTTCTTGTTATCCGTAGCCAACAAGACGCCCGAACGGGATCCGTCACGATAGACGGTACACCCCTTACATCCGCATTTCCACGCCTCTATATACAATTTATCCACCAACTCTTCCGACGCATCGCCCGGCAAATTAATGGTCACACTGATAGAATGGTCTACCCATTTCTGGATACGCCCCTGCATCTTCACTTTCTGGAGCCAATCCACGTCATTAGAAGTCGCTTTATTATAAGGAGAACTCTCGACCAGGCCGTCAATCTCCTCCTGCGTATACCTTTTCGAAGCGGAATACCCATTGGCCAGCATCCACGTAACAAACTTATGATGGAAAACCGTATATTCTTCAAATGCATCGCCCGTCTCATCGACAAAATCAACCCGTGCCGAAGCATCGTTCGGATTTACTTTGCGACGACGCTTATACACCGGCAAAAAGACCGGCTCAATACCAGAGGTGGTCTGCGTCATCAAACTCGTCGTACCGGTAGGAGCAATCGTCAGGCAGGCTATATTCCGGCGTCCATATTTTACCATATCCTTATACAGCTCAGGGTCAGCCGCCCGTAAACGACCGATAAACGGATTCTTTTCTTCCCGTTTTGCATTATAGATTTTAAACGCACCCCGCTCCCTGGCCATATCCACAGAAGAACGGTATGCCGCCAATGCCAGTACTTTCTGGATATTTTCTGCGCAATCCGTCGCCTTTTCCGTTCCATAACGCAGGTTCAATGCCGCCAGCATATCCCCTTCGGCGGTTATGCCTACACCGGTTCTGCGTCCCTCAAGCGTCTTTTTCCGTATCTTTTCCCATAAATGGCGCTCCGCCTGTTTGACCTCGATCAATTCGGGGTCGGAATCAATCTTTTCAAGGATTTTCTCAATCTTCTCTGATTCCAGGTCAATAATATCATCCATGATGCGTTGCGCCAAAGCCACATGTTTCTTGAACAACTCATAATCAAAGTAAGCCTCTTTGGTGAACGGATTGACGACGTAGGAATATAAATTGATGGCAAGCAAACGGCAACTGTCATACGGGCAAAGCGGTATCTCTCCGCAAGGATTTGTCGAGACGGTACGGAATCCCAGGTCCGCGTATGAGTCAGGCACAGACTCCCGGATAATCGTATCCCAGAAAAGCACGCCGGGTTCAGCCGATTTCCAGGCATTGTGAATGATCTTTTTCCACAAAACCGCTGCATCTATCTCTTTTGTCATCATAGGATCGGAAGAATCGATCGGGTATTGCTGCCTATATGCCTGGCCGTTCACGACAGCATTCATAAACTCATCATCAATCCTCACCGAAACATTTGCGCCCGTAACCTTGCCCTCCGTCATCTTGGCGTCGATAAAAGATTCGGAATCCGGATGTTTAATGGATACGCTCAACATCAAAGCGCCGCGACGCCCGTCCTGGGCGACTTCACGGGTTGAGTTGGAATAACGCTCCATAAAAGGAACCAAGCCTGTGGAAGTCAATGCCGAATTTTTCACCTGCGAACCCTTAGGGCGTATATGGGACAAGTCATGCCCTACCCCCCCACGGCGTTTCATCAGTTGAACCTGCTCCTCATCGATACGGATAACGGCTCCATACGAATCGGCATTCCCATCCAACCCGATAACAAAACAATTGGACAGGGATGCAATCTGAAAATCATTACCTATTCCCGTCATCGGACTTCCTTGCGGAACAATGTAACGGAAATGATCGAACAAATTAAAAAGATCTTCCTCGGATAATGGATTGGGATACTTCTGTTCTACCCGGGCAATTTCCCTTGCCAAACGGTGATGCATATCGTCGGGCGATTTCTCGTATATATTCCCGAACGCATCCTTCAGCGCATATTTGTTAACCCAAACCTTTGCGGCCAACTCATCACCGGTAAAGTAATCTAAAGAAGCCTTAAAGGCTTCGTCAAATGTGTAACTATTCTGACTCACTTCTTTTGTATTTAAAAACATTGCAAGTTTAAGAATAGTTTATCTATTGACCAAATTATTCAATAAAGAAAACATCCAATATCGAAAAGTTTTCCGAAATATTAATAATTGCATTTGATTTTCAATACATTATATTTTTCCGCATAATGAAAAGTTTCCCAAAAAGGAAAACCTTTCGGATGGTTTAGTTCTTCAAAAGAACTTCTATCTCTTCAATGGCCGAACGAAAAGATTTATCTATCTCTATCTGGTCTTTAATCATTTTGCACGCATACAATACAGTGGCGTGATCTTTCTTGCCTACAATCTTCCCGATTTGGGAAAAGGAGTAATCCGTATATTTTTTTGATAAATACATCGTTATCTGGCGAGCCTGAACAACTTCACGTTTCCGCGACTGGGTTTGAATCTCCGACAGCTCCATGTCAAAGTAGTTACAGACTATTTCCTGAATCTGCTGAACGGAAATCTGCTTTTTTTCCAACCGGACAGCCTGACTGATGACCCGTTTAGCCAAAGGCAAATCTATTTCCCTGTTATTAATGACGGAGTGAGCCATCAAAGAGACAAGGATACCCTCAATGTCACGAACGTTGTCGGTCACATTATTCGCCAAAAAATCAAAGACATCATCAGGGATGACAATGCCGTCATGATCCGCCTTATTCTTCAATATCTTCTTGCGCAGCTCAATATCCGGACGGCTCAGCTCAGCCGTCAACCCCCATTTCAACCGCGTGATCAACCGCTCTTCCATCCCCAACAAATCCACAGGGGCTTTGTCTGATGTCAGGATCAACTGCTTCCCCAACTGATGAAGATGATTAAAGATATGGAAAAACGTATTTTGCGTCTTGTCCATCCCGATCATCTCCTGGATATCATCCAACATAAGGACGTCTATACTCTGATAAAAATTCAGGAAATCGTTTGTCGTATTTTTCCGGATCGCATCCGTAAATTGAACGCGGAACAGATGGGAAGATACATATAAAACCCTTTTATCCGGATGCAACTCGCGGATCCGCGTACCAATAGCATGACACAAATGCGTCTTACCCACGCCGGAAGTACCAAATAAAAACAGGGGATTAAAGGTCGTCTTTCCCGGATTATTCGCGACAGCCTCGCCGGCAGTACGCCCCAGCCGGTTACTCGACCCCTCGAAGTAATTATCAAAACTATATTTAGGATTCAACTGGGGATCCAGATCCTGCGGAGTAACATGCGTGAAAGGCGCCGGCGCCTTATTCGCATCTTTGGGCATGATCTTCTTCACAACCGTCGAACTGTTCTCCGTCGGATAATCGACCGTACCCCCGGTCGTCTTATCTACCATGACACGGTAATTAAGCATCGTCCCCCTACCGATAACGCGATGGATCGTCACCTTGAGGACATTGATATACTTCTCTTCCAGGTACTCATAGAAAAACTGGCTGGGTACCTGAATAGTGAATTTGTTCTCTTCAAAAGACAAGGGTGTAATGGGTACAAACCATGTATTAAAAGCGGCTTCCGGAACGATATCCTTTATGACGGAAAGGCATTTAGACCATAATGTTTGATAATCGGTGTGCATCTTTTTCTTCCTATATTCTAACTTTTATTTTGATACTACAAAGTTTAGAAATATATTCTTAAAAAAAAAGGTCGTTTTTTTTAGGTGTTTTTCGGATTTATTATCCGACTTAAAATCAATGAGTTGAAAAGACAAACCAGAAGCCCTTAAATTCAGGTACGAATTGGCATAAAAAGCCTTTATTACAAAGGCATTTCAAAAATAACAATTTTTTACTCCAAAAAGATGGAAGTTTTTATCCCTTTTATCCTAAAGGAATTATGGGCGTTTCAAACAGCCCGGAAATATTTTTATAACATGGAATGATTCTAAACTAAACCATTCCCGATACCGTCGCCTATCAGAACAAGGAGAAATGAACATACCGCTTCGGATGTTCCTTAAAGTCAATCAAAAGCAAGGAGGCATTCTCCATCGTACTGTTCATATTATTATACAACGACCTATCATTCAGCAACAAACCTAAAGTATTGTCCCTGGAATTTAATTGGTTGGTGAATTGCTTCAGGTTGGCTAGCGTGGCGTTCACGCTGTTTATAGTCGTCGCAAGATCAAGCCCTTTCAGCTCTTCGCTGACATCGGAAAAATTAGTCGTTATCGTCCGCAGATCCGAAACGATACCCGGCACATCGTCACTTAACAGCGCATTGAGGCGGCGGCTGGAAACCTCCAGGTTACCCGTCGTTCTTTCAATATGGTTCAGGGATTGCGACAACGCCGGATGATTGACAAGCGTTTGCAACCCGACCAATATAGAATCAATTTTAGGCAGGAGGGCTTCGACGCCGGGCAGGATCCTTTCCTGTATGGATCCCATCATATCCTCTCCCATCCGGCCATCAAGCGTTTCGCCCGTTTTCATATACTCGCCGATGAACTTATTCAGGTGGATATGCAACTCCGCGCCACCCAGCAGGCTCTTTACAATGGTGACATAGCTGCCCCTGTTTATCCTCATCTCATCATCCAGGCTGATCTCTACCGTTATCTTGTCGGTCGTCGCATAGTCATACGTAATACTCCTTACCAGCCCGACCTTAAAACCCTCCACATACACAGGGCTGGAAATGGTGACGTCCTTTACGTTCGTAAATGACACATAATAATGATTGACAGGCTTAAACAGATTGACACCTTTCAGATAGTTGATACCAAAATACAACAACCCGAGGCTAACGATTGTTACAATCCCTATTCTCGCTTCTTTTGTAAATAGACTTTTCATTTTTCATTCATTTCTATACCGGCCCAGGGTTTAACGCTCCTAAAGCGTACCTTTCCGGCGATCATAATACTGTTTATATTTGAGGAATGCGGCATAAAGGGATCTGGCCAGCTTATTCTGCCCCTCCGCCGATTTCATATACTGCTCTTCCCCCCTGTTCGTCATAAAACCCAGTTCGACCAACACGCTGGGCATACTCGTTTTACGAAGCACTAAAAGGCCTGCCTGTTTCACGCCGCGGTCTCTCCGCCCTATCGCCGCAAAAGACTTCTGTATCTCCGAGGCGAAAATAAGGCTTTGTTCCATATACTTATTCTGCATAAATTCAAAGATAATATATGATTCGGAAGATTTGGGGTCAAAGCCCTCATATTTCTGGAGGTAATTATCCTCCAGCAGGATAGCCGAGTTTTCACGCATGGCCACCTCCAGGTTTTCCTGGCTGCGCGCCAAACCAAGGGTAAACGTTTCCGTTCCGGTGACGCGGGCGCCACGCCTTACCGCATTCGCATGGATAGAGATAAACAGGTTGGCCTTATTCCTGTTCGCTATATTCGCACGTTCATTCAACCCGACAAAGACATCCCTTTTGCGCGTATAGACGACATGAACATCACTATGCTTACTCTCTATCAAATCGCCCAGCTTAAGGGCGACCGCCAGATTAATGTCTTTCTCCCTGGCCGCCGCTCCCACAGCGCCGGGATCATTTCCTCCATGACCGGCATCTATCACTACGGTAAACGTATACTCTTTTGCCTGCAGGGAAAGGAAAGAAAAAAAGAAAGCAACAAATAGATGTATATGTAGAAAAGACTTTCTGCTCACGTGACAAATTGCTTAATTACCGACGCAAATGTACTATATTTTTACCGATTGTAACGAAAAATAGGACAATTCATTACAAACTGCCCTATTTTCTAACTAAAAACGATATCAAACTATTCAGAAACGACTTCAAACGGTATCTCTACCGAAATCTCCTTATGCAGTTTTATCACTGCCTTATAATTGCCGACCTCCTTTACGCTATCTTTAATGTAAATACTTTTACGGTCTATTTCAAATCCTGATTTAGCCAACGCTTCGGCGATCTGTATATTGGATACCGAACCGAAGATCGTACCCGTCGAACTGGTTTTGGCGCCAATCACCAGTGACACGCCCGACAATCCCGTCGCCAATACCTGTGCATCGTCTTTTATCTTTGCCAACTTATGCGCGCGCTGCTTCTGGTTTTCCGCCAACACCTTTTTTGCCGACTCGGAAGCGATAACCGCTTTGCCCTGTGGGATTAGAAAGTTACGTCCGTAACCGTTCTTTACCGTTACGATATCGTCCTTGTAGCCTAAATTCGCTACATCTTCTTTCAAAATAACTTGCATATTCTGTCTCCTCTTCTTTATATTATTTCATTAAATCGGTCACATAAGGAAGCAACGCCAGGTGGCGGGCTCTTTTTACCGCCTGCGATACACGGCGCTGGAACTTCAGGGAGGTACCCGTTATGCGACGGGGAAGAATCCTGCCCTGCTCATTCAGGAATTTCTTCAGGAACTCGGGGTCTTTATAATCAATATACTTTATCCCGTTCTTCTTGAAACGGCAATATTTCTTCTTCTTAACATCAACCGATGGGGGAGTTAAATATCTGATTTCTGATTGTACGGCCATAATTAATTCTCCTTTACTGTTACTGTTTCTTTAGATGATTTCAAATTTCTTCTCTTGGCCGCATATTCGGCAGCGAATTTATCTTGACGGAAAGTCAAGAAACGGATCACTCGTTCGTCACGGCGAAAATTAATCTCCAGTGTCGCAATGGTTTTGGGGTCTGCCTTAAATTCTACCAACTGATAGAAGCCTGTCGTCTTCTTGTCAATGGGATAAGCCAGTTTACGTAATCCCCAATTCTCTTCATTCACAATCTCGGCGCCCTCTGCCTTGAGAAGGTTGGTGAATTTTTCTACCGCTTCCTTCATCTGCGCATCAGACAAAACGGGAGTTAAAATGAAAACGGTTTCATAACTGTTCATAAAACGCTTTTTAATTAGTAATGTTTATTATTAAAATTTCGAGCTGCAAAGGTAAGGATTCCTTTGGAATAAGCAAACACTTTGCTATCCTTTTTTAATCAGGTCAAATCCGGCGTAAGGAATCAGGGCTTCGGGGATACGGATACCGTCCGGCGTCTGGTTGTTCTCCAGCAAGGCAGCCACGATGCGGGGAAGAGCCAATGCGCTCCCGTTCAACGTATGGCACAATTGCGTCTTTTTATCCGCATCACGATAACGGCATTTCAGGCGGTTCGCCTGAAAACTCTCGAAATTCGACACCGAACTGACCTCCAGCCAACGTTGCTGGGCGGCGGAATAGACCTCAAAGTCAAAGGTCAACGCAGAGTGAAAACTCATATCACCGCCACAAAGACGGAGGATGCGCCACGGCAGTTCAAGCTTTTCGACCAACGACCGGACATAATCGACCATCTCCCGTAACGACTCGTAAGAATGTTCCGGCCTGTCTATACGCACAATCTCCACCTTATCAAACTGGTGAAGGCGGTTCAACCCGCGCACATCCTTACCGTACGAACCGGCTTCGCGGCGGAAGCAGGCGGAATAGGCGACATTCATCACCGGCAGATCCCTCTCCTCCAGTATCACATCACGATACATATTCGTCACCGGAACTTCGGCGGTAGGGATCAGGTACAACTCATCCTGCGACACGTAATACATCTGCCCCTCCTTATCCGGCAACTGCCCCGTACCAAAACCCGAATCGGCGTTCACCACATAGGGGGGCTGTATTTCCAGATAACCGGCTTCACGTGCGCTTTCCAAGAAAAAATGGATCAACGCGCGTTGCAGGCGGCAACCATACCCTTTATATACCGGAAAACCGGCGCCGGTAATCTTGACGCCCAATTCAAAATCAATCAGGTCATACTCCCGGGCCAAATCCCAATGGGGCATCGCACCCGCTCCCAGTTCGGGGATCACCCCCCCCTGCTTTTCAATCCGGTTTCCGGCAGCCCCGGTACCCTCGGGAACGGAGTCGTGCGGCAGGTTGGGAAGCTGCACCAACAGGCTATATACCGCTTGTTCGGCTGCCGCTTTCGCCTCTTCCAGCGCCTTGTTGCTTTCTTTCATTTCAGCCACTTGCCGGCGGATGGCTTCGGCCTCCTCCTTTTTACCCTCTTTCATCCATTGGCCGATCGTTTTCGACATACGGTTCAGCTCCGCCAGATTCGCATCCAGCTGATATTGGGATTCACGCCTTTTCCTGTCCGATTCGATGATCCGGTCTATCATCCCGCATGCATCGACATGTTTCTTCGCCAACCGGCGAACCACTTCCTCCCTATTTTCCGTAATAACCTTAAGCGTCAACATATATAATATGCTCTAATTGATTTAAAGGCGCAAATGTACGCATTATCCAGGGATCTTCCATTCAAATTAGCGCTATTTTATTTCAAAGGGTATCCTTTTTCAGACGGGAGCTATTTTTATTTGGTCAAGAGCTATTTCAAACGGGACGGGAGCTATTTTTATTTGCACGGGAGCGAAAGCCACACAACTGTGTAGGTCGGGCTACACAATTGTGTGGGACTGACTACACAGTTGTGTACGCCTCACTACACAATTGTCTGCGTCCGGCTACACTATTGTGCCGTTTTGAATCCGGTGCAAAATAGGGCAAAAATCCCTCCAAATAAAGTTCTCGTTTTTTTGCCTTCACCCTTTCACCTTTCGCACAACACACTGACAGACAAACAAAGGTGGTGAAGGGAGGGTGAAAGGAGGGTGAATGGAGGTGCAAGAAAGATGAAACGGCGGCGGAAAGGAGGATTCCCGCTTCCTTTCACCTCCTTTCACCCTCCCTTCACCACATTTGTTTGTCTGTCAGTGTGTTGTG
>JAISRY010000204.1 GCA_031273385.1 Tannerellaceae bacterium
CGAGTGGAGACACCTCAGATCGAAAGGGCAGGCGGGTGCGATCTGAGGTGTCTCCACTCGCTGCGCTCGGTCGACATGACGTTCTTGCTTGCGCTCGGTGTCTCCACTCGCTGCGCTCGGTCGACATGACGTTCTTGCTTGCGCTCGGTTATAATGACGGATACTATTTGTTTTTCACACGATTATGATTCGTCGTCATTATAAGCGCAGAGCGGGGTATGGGAGATACCCACCATCTCCCATACCCCGAATGGGGTTGCCCCCCGCAGGGAAAATGAGCAAAAGTCCCGCCGCGGTACCCGCCACCTCTCCCACCCGGACGGAAAGGATGTTAAACAACATTGTTCTGTAACAGTGCCTTATTCGTTGCTTTTTCCGTTCACAATCCATAATTTGCGGCCTTGTTAAAAACAGGCATAATCTTTTTAGTATAAACTTATTTAAAAACCGATATCATGAAAGTGTATCAAACGAATGAAATCAAGAACATCGCCATTTTGGGAAGTTCCGGCTCTGGGAAAACCACTCTCGCTGAAGCTATGCTTTACGAGGGTGGAGTTATAAAACGTCGGGGCACGATCGACGCAGGCAATACGGTCTGCGATTATTTTCCGGTTGAGAAAGAGTATGGCTACTCCGTGTTCTCAACCGTTTTCAGTGTCGAATGGCAAAACAGGAAGTTGAATTTTATCGACTGTCCGGGGTCGGACGACTTTATCGGCGGCGCGGTGTCGGCGCTGAACGTGACGGATACCGCTTTGATGGTACTGAACGCCCAATACGGCGTAGAGGTCGGCACCATCAACCAGTTCCGGTATACCGAACAGTTCAACAAGCCGGTGATCTTTATCGTCAACCAGTTGGACAACGACAAGGCGGATTATGACGGTACGGTCGCACAGCTGAAAGACCGTTACGGGAGCAAGGTCGTCCAGATTCAGTACCCGGTCAATACCGGTACGGCGTTTAATGCCGTCGTCGACGTGTTGAAGATGAAGATGTACCGTTGGAAGCCGGAGGGCGGCGTCCCGGAGGTGTTGGATATTCCGGCGGAAGAGATCGACAAGGCGACCGAACTGCACGGCATACTGGTGGAAGCCGCAGCGGAAAACGACGACCTGTTGATGGAGAAATTCTTTGAAGAGGGCAGCCTGAGCGAAGATGATATGCGCGCCGGGATCAGCGCGGGGTTGATTGTCCGCGGTATGTTCCCCGTCTTCTGCGTCTGTGCGGAAAAAGACATGTGCGTACGCCGGACGCTGGAGTTCCTGGGGAATGTCGTCCCTACGGTCGACCGGATGCCCCATGTCAGGACGAGCGACGGCGAGGATGTCGCGCCCGACCCGGATGGGCCGGCCAGCCTCTTCTTTTTTAAGACGACCATAGAGCCGCATATCGGGCAGGTGTCGTATTTTAAGGTGATATCGGGAAAAGTAAAGGAGGGCGACGACCTGTTGAACGCCGACCGTGGCTCGAAGGAGCGTATTGCGCAGATCTTCTCCGTAGCGGGGCAAACGCGCAGCCAGATCAGCGAAATAGTGGCCGGCGATATCGGCGTTACCGTTAAGCTGAAAGATGTCCGCCGCGGCAATACCCTGAACGGGAAAGGCATCGACTATACGTTTGACTTCATTAAATACCCGAACCCCAAATACCGCCGTGCGATCAGGGCGGTGAACGAATCGGAAGCGGAAAAGATGAGCGAGCTGCTGACCCGTATGCGCGAAGAAGACCCCACGTGGCTGGTCGAACAGTCGAAGGAGCTCCGGCAGACGATCGTCTCCGGGCAGGGCGAGTTCCATCTCCGCACATTGAAATGGCGGCTGGAGCATAACGAAAAGATCGCCATCGAATTTTTCGAGCCGAAAATCCCTTACCGCGAAACCATCACCAAGTCGGCGCGTGCCGATTACCGCCACAAGAAACAGTCCGGCGGCGCCGGGCAGTTCGGCGAAGTCCACCTGATTATAGAGCCCTACTACGACGGTATGCCCGCCCCCGACGTATACCGTTTCGGCGGGCAGGAGTATAAGATGAGCGTGCGCGATACGCAGGTTATTGACCTGGACTGGGGCGGTAAGCTGGTCTTTGTCAACTGTATCGTGGGAGGGGCGATCGATACGCGTTTCCTGCCGGCTATCCTGAAAGGGATCATGGCGCGTATGGAGCGGGGGCCGTTGACCGGTTCGTATGCCCGCGACGTGCGTATTATGGTATACGATGGGAAGATGCACCCTGTCGACAGCAACGAAATATCCTTTATGCTTGCCGGGCGCAACGCGTTCAGTACGGCGTTCAAGGAGGCCGGGCCGAAGATCCTGGAACCTATTTATGATGTGGAGGTGTCTGTACCGGCCGATTACCTGGGCGACGTCATGAGCGACCTGCAGGGGCGCCGCGCCATCATTATGGGGATGAACAGCGAAAAGGGGTACGAAAAGCTGTTGGCCAAAGTGCCGCTGAAGGAGATGTCTACCTATTCCACTTCGCTCAGTTCGATCGCCGGAGGGCGCGCTTCGTTCGTCATGAAGTTTGCCTCCTACGAGCTTGTCCCCGCCGATGTGCAGGATAAGCTGCTGAAAGCGTACGAAGAGAGCAAAGAGGAAGATTAAATGCCTCTTATCGGGGGAAAGATAGCGCCCGATTCGTCTTTTTTGCTTTCCTTTGCGGAAAATTTATACAGAGGTGAATCTGATTATCGAACAAGGAAATACACGGACGAAGGCCGCTATATATCACGGGGGGCGGCAGGAGGCGTCTTTTACTTACAAGGCGTTTCATGCGGTCGATCTCGTTCCGCTTTTTGCGCAGTATCCGCTGACGCGCGGCATTTTGTCGACGGTGACCGACAGGGACGAAGAGGTGGAGCGCTTCCTGAAAGAGCGCTTGCCGGGCTTTATCTTTCTGGACGAAACGATACCGGTGCCCATCAAGGTGGGCTACGAAACCCCCGCGACGCTGGGGAAAGACCGGTTGGCGGCTGCCGTGGCCGCCAACTACCTCCAGCCGGAAAGGGATCTCCTGGTCATCGACGCCGGGACGGCCATCACGTATGAGCTGATCGAGTCGTCGGGCACCTTTCTGGGCGGGAATATCTCCCCCGGGATGACGACGCGCTTCAGGGCGTTGCACGAATTTACGGGAAAACTCCCCCTGATCGCTGAAAAAGAGGATATTCCGTTTGTCGGCGTCAGTACCGAAACGGCTATTCTGGCCGGCGTAGTCAATGGCATTGTGTATGAGATGGACGGCTATATCCATGATCTACGTATAAAATATCCAAAGCTTTTGGTTTTTTTAACGGGCGGTCATTCGTTTTATTTTGAAAGACGGCTAAAAAACCGCATCTTTGCAGACATTAATTTAGTGTTGATAGGATT
The DNA here is from genome assembly GCA_031273385.1 of Tannerellaceae bacterium. GTDB lineage: Bacteria > Bacteroidota > Bacteroidia > Bacteroidales > Tannerellaceae > DFXE01. The sequence goes on from JAISRY010000204.1 coordinate 3,381, forward strand.
AAATCGAATCTTAGAGTATAATGTTGAAAATTAAGAGAGTAGTAGCAGCAAGCCTTCTCGTCTTCCTGCCATTGGCGTTATTTGCGCAGAATAATACAAACTCGCCCTACACGAGATATGGTTATGGTGAATTGGCCGATCGTTCCTTTGGAGCGGGGCGCGCGATGGGAGGAGTAGGTTTCGGGATGCGTTCGCCCAAGCAGATTAACCCGCTGAACCCTGCGTCGTATACCGGTATGGATTCGTTGACCTTTCTTTTTGATTTCGGCCTTGCCGGGCAGTTGTCATGGTTTGACGACGGCGCGAACCGGCAGCACAATATCAACGGGAACTTCGAATATGCGGCCATGCAGTTTCCGCTTCACCGCAGGATAGCCCTTAGCGTGGGTATTTTACCCATTTCGTATGTCGGCTATCATTTCGGAGAGAATAAGACGACGGAGGGTATTTCGTATACGGAGGAGTTTTCGGGTTCGGGCGGATTAAACGATCTGTATCTGGGCATGTCTATAGATATATGGAAGAGGCGTCTTTCAGTCGGAGCCAATGTCGGTTACCTGTTTGGGAATATCTCGCACAACCAGTCGGTTATTTTCACCTCCACGGGCGCGACGTCGTCTACGGTGAGCAAGAGTATGGAGGTGAAAGATATCAAGCTCGACCTGGGGATTCAGTACGTACATCCTGTCGGCGCACAGGAAAATGTCGTCTTCGGCGTGGCCTATTCCCCTAAAAACAAGTTGAACACGACCTCTTATGAGATCAACGTGAGCGGCAATACGCTGGAAAAGGCCGATACGACGAGAAACCAGTCGTTCGATATGCCGCAGTCGATCGGAGCGGGCATTTCGTATGTCAAACAAAACAGGCTGACGCTGGCCGCCGATTTCCTGTATGAAGATTGGGACAAAGCCCATTTTTTCGATAAGAGCGATGAGTTTAAGAAACGGATACGCGTGGCTGCCGGCGGAGAGTTTATCCCCGCCTATCAGAATAAAGCGTTCTTTAGCCGGATCAGGTACCGCGCCGGCGTCCATTACAGCAACTCATACCTGAGGGTGAAAAATTCGGGCTATAATGAGTACGGGGCAAGCGTCGGATTCGGATTGCCGCTGATCGACAACCGCTCCTTCCTGAACCTGTCGCTTGAATACGTCAAGCTTCAACCGGGGACTAAAGCCCTGATCAGCGAACAGTATTTCAGGTTTACGGTCAATTACACGTTTAACGAAATGTGGTTCCTCAAGTTTAGAGTAAATTAAGCGAATAACAACTTATAATGAATATAGAAATATGAAAACGAAAGTATTATTACTTGCCATCGGATGCCTTGTCGGAATAGTGGGCACGCATGCTCAGAAAGGTGTGGATACAGGTACTCCTTTCGGATCAGGAGAAGATAGTGTCCGTTGCATAACCAATGTCAGCCTGTTTAGTTCGTATGCCAGATCCGGAAACTTGAAGGATGCGTATGAGTTTTGGAAGATCGCATACGACGAATGTCCCGCCGCCCATAAAGACATTTACCAATACGGCGTACGTATCGTCGGCTGGCAGATTGAGAACGAAAGCGATCCCGCCAAAAAAACCGCGCTGATGAACGACCTGATGGCGGTATACGACAAACGTATCGTCTATTTCGGTAACGACCCGAGATATGGCAAAGACTGGATCGTCTCCCGTAAAATACAGGATTATATGCAGCGAATGGGCGAACAGGCCGATGCGAAAACCGTATATGGCTGGGTGAAAGAGATTGTCGACGAGTTCGGGAACAAGACCGAATCGTTGGCGGTTTCCTATTTTATGTTCTCTTCGCACCAACTGCTACTCTCCGACGAAAACCATAAGCAGGCCTATATCCAGGATTACCTGAAAGCCAGCGAAATATTGGATGCGCAATTAGCCGAAGCGACGGCGGCCAATAATGAAAAGGAAAAGAGTACGCTTCTCAGCATCAAGACAGGCATCGACACCGGTTTTGCCGGCAGCGGCGCCGCCGATTGCGAGACGTTACAACATATTTACGGCGCTAAAGTGGAAGAGAACAAGGATAACCTGGCCTACCTGAAAGAGACGGTCGCGTTGCTCAGAAGAATGCGTTGCCATGAGACGGAAGCCTATTTCGCCGCTTCGGAGTATGCCCACAAACAGGATCCGACGGCCGAGTCGGCGATGGGGCTTGCCCGGCGCGCCGTAAAGCTGAAAGATTTCATAACGGCCATCGCGCTGTTTGAGGAAGCGGCCGGCATGGAAACCGATAATATCGTCAAGGCGGAAGATTATTACCTGATCGCGTTGCTGACGTTCGAGCAGAATAACTATTCGAAAGCCAGGCAGTATTGCCAGAAAGCGTTGGATTCCAACCCGAACTACGGAGATCCCTATATGCTGATCGGCACGATGTACGCCGCAACTGCGCCAAGCGTTTATCCGGATGATAACGTGTTGAGGAAAAGCGTGTTTTATGCCGTCGTAGACAAATTTGAAAAGGCGAAACAGGTCGATCCCAGCGTGACGGAACAGGCGAATAAAAACATCAGGACGTATCGTGAACACTTCCCGTCGTCGGAAGAGATCTTCATGCATCCGGATCTGGAAAAAGGAAAGACAATTACGATCGGTGGCTGGATTGGAGAACGTACAGTGGTAAGGTAACATGTTCAACGAACGTTTTATCCGTAAAACGAAGAGACAAGGCATAACGGCTATCCCCGTGATCGTCGTTATGCTTCTTTTGTTTTCCGCCTCCTGTTCTAAAGAGACGAAAGAGACGGTGGAGGTCGTCTTCGACCCTGAACATACCTATACGATGAGGACGGTCGATGTGTTGTCGCTCATTTCGGATTCGGGCATTACCCGTTACCGGGTGAACACCAAAGAGTGGTTGACGTACGGAAAGGCGGCCGATCCCTACCATTTCTTTCCGCAAGGTATTTATATCGAGATATTGGATACCCTCTTCCATGCCGAAGCCACGATAAAGGCCGACACCGCCTATTGGTATGACAAGAAAGGGCAGTGGAAGCTCGCCGGCAATGTGCAGATCGAGAACCTGGAGGGCGAGTTTTTCGAGACGTCGGCGCTTTACGGCGACCAGAAAGCGGAAAGGATTTATACCGACCGCTACATCCACATCATCGACAAAAAGAAGAATGACATCCAAGGGATCGGTTTCGAGTCGAACCAGAACATGACGAAATACCGGATATTCGATACCAGCGCTATCATCCCGTTCGAAGAGACAGCGCCTGCGGATTCCACGGATACAAACGCCCCGGGCAACGAGTGATGAATACCCTGTCGTACATAGTGATAGCGCTGGCCTTCTCCGCCTTTTTCTCGGGGATGGAGGCCGCTTTCCTTTCATCCAACAAGCTGCGCCACGAGCTGGATAAAAAGACGCGGAGCTTTTCCAGTAAGATACTGGATATCTTCTACCGCCATCCGAACCGCTTTATCTCGACCATGCTGGCGGGCAACACGATCGCCCTGGTCGTTTACGGCCTGCTGATGGCCATCATCCTGAAGCCTTATATCGCCTGCGTGGCCGGCAGTGAGGCGTTGATTATACTTGTCCAGTCGGTTATTTCGACGATCCTGATCCTGTTTGCCGCCGAGTTTATCCCTAAAACGATCTTTAAGCTCCATTCTCATTTTTCGCTGAACCTGTTCGCCATCCCCCTGTTCCTCTCCTATATTATCCTGTACCCGGTATCGAAATTCTCGACGTTGCTTTCCGGCGGTATCCTGCGGATCATCGGGGTGAAAAACCTGAAAAGCGCCTCCGAACGGACATTGGGCAAGGTCGACCTGGATTTCTTTATCCAGCAAAGCATGGAAGACAGGCCACAGAAATCGGATATGGAGACGGAGGTGAAGATTTTCCAGAACGCCCTGGATTTCTCCAATGTCCGTTTGCGCGACTGCATCGTCCCCCGTACCGAAATTGTGGCCTGCGACAAAAATACCGGCATGGAAGCGCTGAAGTCCAGGTTTATAGAGACCGGCCTTTCGAAGATACTGGTGTTTAAGGAAAGCATCGACGACATTATCGGGTATATCCACTCGTCGGAACTGTTCAAAAACCCCGGAGACTGGACGCAGGCGATCAAGCCCGTCTCCATCGTCCCCGAAACGATGGCGGCCAACAAACTGATGAAACTCCTAATGCAGGAGAAGAAGAGCATGGCGGTCGTCGTCGACGAGTTCGGGGGGACGGCCGGTATCGTCACGCTGGAAGACCTGGTGGAGGAGATCTTCGGGGAGATAGAGGACGAACACGATACGAAATCGCACATCGCCCGGAAAGTGGCTGAAAACGAATACCTTTTATCCGGACGCCTTGAGATAGATATCCTGAACGACACGTTCGGCCTTAGCCTGCCCGAATCGGACGACTACGTAACGGTCGCCGGATATATCCTGCATTTCTATCAGAAGTTCCCGAAGCTGAACGAAACGGTCGCCATCGACCGTTATACGTTCAAAATCATAAAGGTAACCGCCACAAAGATCGAGCTGGTACGTATGACGGTGGGGAATTAAGCCACCCGTTCGTACAAATTTCAGGCAGGCTGTAAATAAAAAGCAATAGAAAATATGCGTTAAATCCTTTTTTTCGTATCTTCGTGCCCTTAAACTGTAAATATAAACTTTTAAACATACATAAGACAAATGGCTACGCTTGAAAAGATCAGGAACAAAGCAGGATTGCTGGTAATCGTTGTTGGTTTAGCTTTGTTCGCTTTTATTATTGGAGACTTTCTAAATTCAGGTTCTACTTTTTTCAGACAATCGCAGGAGAAAATAGCTGAAGTCGATGGGGAATCAATCACTATTCAGGACTATCAGGAACGCATAGACGAAATGACGGAGGTCTATAAAATGCAGTCCGGGTCGAACAATCTTCCTGAAGAATACGCCGCTCAGATGCGCCAGTCCGTTTTTGACGGGATGGTACAGGATATTATCCTGAGTGAAGCGTTGTATAAACTGGGCATGACGGTGGGAGCCGAAGAGCTGTTCGATATGGTACAGGGCGAAAATATCTCCCCGATCATTCAACAAATGCCCATGTTCAACAATCCGGAAACAGGGGCGTTCGATAAAACGGCGCTATTGAACTTTCTGAAAACGATTGACGACGACAACATCGGCAACTATTCCCCCGAGCAGCAGGCACAGCTTCTTCAGGCCAAAAACTTCTGGCTATTCTGGGAAAAGAACATCAAACGCCAACGTATGGAACAGAAATACACGACGTTGCTTGGCAAGGCGCTGGCCGTAAACGTACTGGACGCAAAAGCCTCTTTTAGCGAGACGGAAGAAAGTGCGGACATCGTTTATGCCATGCAATCCTACTCTTCCATCCCCGATTCTACGATCAACGTAAGCAAACAGGAGATCGAGCAGCTGTACAAGCAACGGAAAGAGCTGTACAAACAAAAAGAGGGCAAGGTGATCAAATACATTGCCGTGGATATCCGCCCCAGCAAGGAGGATTACGATAAAGCCGCCGCAGAGGTGGAAAGCATACGCGAAGAGCTGGCTACGGCGGAGCGGATTGCCGACGTGGTGAATGAAAATTCGGAAATACCCTACATAGACGCTTTCTTCTCGGAGAATGCGCTGGATCCGGAGATGAAACAGTTTGTAACGACAGCCTCCGTAGGAGACATCTACGGCCCGGCGTTCGAGAACGACAAATACAGGATATTCCGGTTGATAGACAAGGCCGTTGCCCCCGACTCGGTAAAGGTTAGCCATATCATGCTGGCGAATAACGGGAAAGAGGTGGCGTTGGCCGACAGTTTAATGGCCGTATTGAAAGCGGGAGGCGACTTTGCCCAATTGGCGCAGGAGTTTTCGACCGACCAGTCCGCCCAGAACGGCGGCGAACTTGGCTGGTTTACCGAAGTGGCCGCTTTGAGGGGGCTGAATGAAGAATTTAAGCATCTGATATTCTCTACGCCCCTGAATCAGGTGGTACAGTTGAAAAGCACATACGGCACACACCTGGTGAAAGTAACCGAAAGAACGGCAAACATACCCAAATACAAAATAGCGGATATTGATATCACCGTTACGCCAAGTTCGAAAACATACAGCAATATCTATAACGAACTGAATCAATACATCACAAAGAATCAGGATATTGCCAAAATGGATGAGACGGCGAAAGAGGCCGGTTATAATGTGGTGAGCAACATTACGGTTACGGCTTCCGACCAGACGGTGGGCAACATCAAAAACTCACGCCAGATTATCCGTTGGGCGTTCCAGAACAGCGGAGGAAAAATCTCCGATATCTTCGAGTGTGACGACAAGTTTGTCGTAGCGGCCGTTCAGGGGACGTTGAAAGAGGGATACCGTTCGTTGGCTTCTGTCGAGGCGGCATTGAAATCGGAACTGATCGCACGGAAGAAAGGCGAACAGATCGCCCGCGACCTGAAAGCCAAGAACCTGGCCTCTTTGCAGGCATACGCCGAAGCGATGGGTTCGCAGGTCGATTCGGTCAAATTCATCAACTTTGCCACACGCCGTATTACGGGGATCGGGGCAGAGCCGAAATTGAATGCGATGATCTCTTTAGCGCAGCCCGGCCGGTTGAGCGAACCCGTTAGCGGAACGAACGGCGTATATGTATTCGAAGTCATCCATAAAGAAAAAGAGGCGAAAGAATACAACGAAGCCGAACAAATCAAAACGCTGGAAGCCTCCAACGCCTATCGTTACGGCTATCAAGCGATCCAGTCATTGACAAACCAGGCAAAGATTGTCGATAACCGTATCCGCTTCTATTAAGCAAGAAGCAAGTTAACGTATATACAGGCGCCTCTCTGAGGTGTGCAAAAGGGCAAAAATCCTCATCTGGGATTTTTGCCCTTTTTTGCATCAAATTAATTGTCGTAGTGGCTAAGGAATACGAAATAAATAACCTATAACGGTATAAAGGTCTTAGAGCATTAACCAGAGGGCAACGCCCTGTCATGTTCGGAAGAAGTATCAACGGCTCTCAACTCTCAATTCTCAACTCTGACTGGCCGTTGGCCTTTATACCGTTATAGGTTATTTATTTCGTATTCTTAAGCCCGGAGGGCTGAATTTTCATAACCGCAGGTCAACGACCTGCGAGCAGGCAATCACACTAATCACTGCCTGAAAGGCAGGACTGTCTTATATCCTAAAAAGATTGTCCTGCCTTTCAGGCAGTGTTCGTGTGGTTGCCATCTTCCGCAGGTCGTTGACCTGCGGTTATGAAAATCATGCCCTTCGGGCATCACTGCGACAATTTGAATTGAAAATCGACCCTGGAAAGTCAACCTATTGCTTATTGCAGTAAGCAAAAAATGCGTAACTTTGTATACTGTAATACACAAAATGGAAGATATGGATGCTTTGTTTGAAAAATCGTATCGCCGGACTGAAAGCGTTTCGCTGAATTTCGTGAGGAGTATAATGAGTGATATTCAGTGGGACAACCGTTTGATTGGTATTCGCGGAGCGCGGGGCGTAGGTAAGACGACTTTGCTGTTGCAATATATGAAGCGATTTCTGCCCCGGGATGCATCGGCTTTGTATGTAAGCCTGGATAACATCTGGTTTTCGGAACACCGGCTGGTTGAGTTGATTGACGGCTTTGTTAAAAAAGGGGGGAAATATCTTTTTGCGGATGAAGTACACAAATACCCGAACTGGTCGCAGGAGTTGAAAAATGCGTATGATGATTATCCTGAACTGAAGATTGTTTTTACGGGTTCGTCGTTGCTCGAAATTCTGAATGCCCGCGCCGATTTGAGCCGGCGCGCCGTGGTCTATCAGATGCAGGGCTTGTCGTTCAGGGAATATCTGAATATGAGTTTGTCCGAAAACTTTCCTGTTTATTCCTTGCAGGATATACTGGAAAATCAGCGGGATATTTCAAGTGAGATACTGAAACGGATAAAACCCCTGCAATATTTCAGCCGCTATCTCGAAAGCGGTTATTATCCTTTCTCGTTCGAGATGAAAGAGTTGTATTACGGTCAACTGGAAGAGGTTATCAACCTGATTCTCGAAATAGAATTACCCTTGCTCAGGGGCGTTGAGATGGCGTACATCGGCAAGTTGAAACAGTTGTTGCTGATTATTGCCGAGTCGGCCCCTTTCACGCCCAATGTGCAAAAGTTGAGTGAGCATATCGGCATCAACCGCACGACGCTGGTCTCGTATCTGCATTACTTGCAGGAAACGCACCTGACAAAACATTTGTACAAAGATACTTCAGGCATGAGCAAGCTGCAAAAGCCCGACAAGATTTTTCTCGAAAATACCAATCTGGCATACGTGCTGGCTGCCGGCCGCGCCAATATCGGCAATTTGCGTGAAAGTTTCTTTTTCAATCAATTGGATTACCGGTACAGGACGGAGTATTCCGAAAAAGGCGATTTCCTGATTGACAGGAAATACACGTTCGAAATAGGAGGGAAAAGCAAAAACAACCGCCAGATCTATTCGCTTGATCATGCGTATATCGCTGCCGATGATATTGAATATGGACTTGAGAATAAAATCCCCTTGTGGATGTTCGGTTTCCTGTATTGAAATAAAAAAAGCTGCCGTACTTTTACCCAAAAGTACGGCAGCTTTTTTTATCTTTGTGGCGTAAAAGACAGCCCCTTATATAAATGAGTAAAAAAAAGCGATTATTAGGCATGACATTGGATGAACTGGGAAAAGTGGCATCCGGTACGGGACTTCCCGTCTATGCGTCCAAACAGTTGGCCGATTGGCTATACAAAAAGAGAGTGACTTCCATCAACGAGATGACCAACATTGCGGCAGCCAAACGCCTTGCCCTGGAAAAAGAGTTTGAGGTAGGCGCCGCATCGCCGGTGGAATCCGTCAAGTCGGAAGACGGGACGACAAAGTATCTTTACCCCGTCGCCTCCGGCTCTTTCGTCGAGACGGTCTACATACCGGCGGACGACAGGGCGACGGTGTGCGTCTCTTCGCAGGTCGGCTGCAAGATGAGTTGTATTTTCTGTATGACGGGGAAGCAGGGTTTTACCGCCGACCTCACGGCCAACGAGATGCTGAACCAGATACAGTCGCTCCCCGAATCCGCATCGCTGACCAATATCGTCTTTATGGGGATGGGTGAGCCGTTGGACAATACGGACGAACTGCTTAAGGTACTCGACATACTGACGTCGCCCTACGGGTACAACTGGAGCCCGAAGCGGATCACCGTCTCTACCATCGGCGCCAAGGGGTTGAAGCGTTTCCTTGACGAAAGTACCTGTCACCTGGCCGTCAGCCTGCACTCGCCCTATCCTGCCGAACGCCTTTCGATTATGCCTGCCGAAAAGGCTTTCCCGATACATAAAACCATCGCCATGGTCAAAGAGTACGATTTCAGCCATCAGCGGCGGGTATCTTTTGAATACATCGTTTTCAAGGGATTGAACGATACGATACGCCATGCCATCGACCTGGCTGACCTGTTGAGGGGGATACCTTGCCGCGTCAACCTGATCCGCTATCATACCGTGCCGGATATTCCGCTGGAAAGTGCGGATATGAAAAGGATGGAGACGTTCCGCGACGTATTGAATACGCGGGGTACGGTGTGTACGATCCGGACGTCGCGGGGAGAAGATATTTTTGCCGCATGTGGCATGTTGTCCACGAAAAAAGATATATTTGTGCATTAATAAGAAACAGACATGAAAACACATCACTTGATTATCGGCCTACTACTACTCTTCGTCATATCGTTGAGTTCGTGTGATTTCAGCGCTACGCTGGTGAAAGCGACCGGCGTCCCTTACGAGATCGTCGTCGTTATGGATAAAGCCAATTGGGAACAGGAGGCGGGAGCTGCCGTCAAGGGTGAATTGCAATCCCCCATACCCGGACTGCCCCAGATCGAGCCGGCTTTTAAGATCACATACGTCACCCCCGACCAGTTTAACGGCTTACTGACTTATGTGAAAAACATTCTGCTTGTCAACGTCAACAACACCAGGTTTACGAAGACCTCCGTCTCTTACGAGAGAGACCGTTGGGCGCAGGGGCAGGTGGTCGCCACCCTGAATACGCCGGACGGGGAAAGCCTCGCCGAATTTATGGATGCGAATCAAAACAGCCTGACCGGATTCTTCACCGGTATAGAGATGAAACGCACGGGGGCTTTACTGGAAAAGACGTACAGCACCACGGTGATGGATAACGCGAAGAACCTGTTCGACGTCATGCTGAACGCCCCGACCGACATGGTATACAACCGTATAGATAAAGATTTCTTCTGGGCGTCGAACAATGCGATATCCGGGCGGACGGACATGATTATCTATTCGTTTCCTTACAGGGATGCCGATACGTTCACCCAGGAATACCTGGTCGCCAAGCGTGATTCGGTGTTGAAAGCCAACCTGCCCGGAGCGTTTCCCAACTCCTATATGACGACCGAAACCAGGGGCTTAACCTATACGCCGATCACCGTGCGCGGCAAATATTGCGGCGTATTGCGGGGACTGTGGAAGATGGTCGGCGATATGATGGGCGGGCCTTTCGTCAGCCATTTCCGCCTGGACGAAGAATACCGGCGGGTGGTTGTGGTAGAGGGCTTTGTCTATGCGCCGGAAGTGGATAAGCGGAACTATATCCGCAGGATTGAAGCGGCGTTGTATACGTTGCGCCTGCCGGGGGAATTTGACCAACCGGCAGTTGAAAGCGCAGCATCATCTTCGGTCGAAAAAGTAAATGAATAAAAACAGCATGGAAGAACGATTGGTAAAAGTGGGGATCACCCACGGGGATATAAACGGTATTGGGTATGAAATCATATTGAAGACCTTTTCCGACAGCCGGATGGAAGAGCTATGTATTCCGGTGATATACGGCTCGTCGAAGATAGCGGCCTATCACCGGAAAACGTTGGGGCTGCCGGCGATCAATATGAATAATATCGGCAAAGCGGAAGATGCCGGAACAAACCGCCTGAACATCATCAATTGTGTCCATGAAGAGACGAAAGTCGAATTGTCCAAACCCAGCGAAGTAGCCGGTGAAGCCGCCTATAAAGCGTTGGAGGCGGCGGTGGCCGACCTGAAACGGGGCGTGATTGATGTGTTGCTGACGGCGCCGATCAACAAAAACAGCATACAGAATGACCAATTCAACTTCCCCGGCCACACGGAATACCTGGAGAAACAGTTCGCGAAAGAGAAGAAAGCGTTGATGGTACTGATGAACGAGGAGTTGCGCGTAGCCCTTGTCACCGGACATATCCCCCTTGCCGACGTCGCGTCGCAGATCACAACGGCCGGCATCGTGGAGAAGCTGCGGATATTCAACCAGTCGCTGAAACAGGATTTCAATATCATCAAGCCGCGCATTGCCGTCCTGTCGTTGAATCCCCATGCCGGCGACGCCGGATTGCTGGGCAATGAGGAGGAAACCATCATCATACCGGCCATGCGGGAGGCGGAAAAGAGTGGGGTTATGTCGTTTGGCCCTTTTGCGGCGGACGGCTTTTTCGGCTCCCGGAAATATGACAAGTTTGACGGCGTACTGGCCATGTACCACGATCAGGGCTTGATCCCTTTCAAAACGCTTGCCATGAAGAGCGGCCTGAACTATACCGCCGGACTCCCTGTCGTACGCACATCGCCGGCACATGGTACCGCATACGACATCGCCGGCCAAAACCTGGCTTCCGAAGAATCTTTCCGCGAAGCGCTGTATGCCGCAATAGATATCTTCCGCAACCGCAAACGGCACAAAGAAACAACCGCAAACCCCTTACGCAAACAATACTTCGACAAAGGAAACGGCGAAGAAAAGCTCGACCTGACAAAAGAAGAAGATACCCTCTGAGGCGCCACCCGCCTCACCCCACCCAAGGGGCTGTGCCAGAGCAATCCGGCACAGCCCCTTGCCGTTTATAATGCCGGCGAATCCATTGTTTATCCCTTGCCGAGCGGTAATGGCAATGCCCCCGGATATACACAATTGTGTAGCCGGACGTACACAGTTGTGTAGTCGGAGACAGACAATTGTGTAGCCTGAACTACACAGTTGTGTAGCCTGGGCTATACAATTGTGTAAAACCGGAAATAGCTCCCGTCC
>JAISRY010000222.1 GCA_031273385.1 Tannerellaceae bacterium
GCAAAGAAATATCCAACCAATTATGCATCAGCGTCCACACCGTCAACACGCACCGTCAGCGGATACTGGAAAAATTAGACGTCGACAATTCATTAGAAGCAGTCAAGTATGCCTCCGCACTGGGGTTATTGAGTTAAGAAAATATGCAGCAGATGTCTTTCAAAAAGGTTTTATCGTATTTGCCTGAAGTTTCCCTTATGCTAATGGCTGGATGGTGGTTTTTGGATAATTTGCTGGGCGCTTCAACGGTCAATTACATAATGATAGCTATCATCGGCCTTCTATTGACATTGATTGTATGGAGGAACAAGATTTTAGCGGTTGCTTTATCCATCTTACTTGGAGCGGGAAGTTTATTCATGATCTTGGCCGTTTTATCGGAATACGGAGAGTTTCCGACAGGAGATCCGGAGGGAAGAAAACTACTGTTGATCGGCGTTCTTATCTTTGTGACTTTAACTGTAATGGCTCTCGTCCTGCCGAGAAAATATCTTTACAGGCAATAAGTCCGCATCTGCTTATCAGTAACTCTTGCTGCAACTCTTGCTGTAACTCTTGCTGTAACTCTTGCTCCGCTACATAATCCAGTTTCACAAACTGAATCTGAAATGACAAACCGACTTCTTTCCAACGAAAAGCTATCTGCGTATAATCTTTTGTCTTTGAGGTGGTAAGGAGGCATACTGCCGGGATAATAGATGGAAACTTTTATCAGGTGTTTATCGTCTTCAGTCAAAGTCATATATTTATGTTGGGAAAGGGAGTGCGGCTGAAGGGACTCGAACCCCCACGCCGTGAAGCACCAGATCCTAAGTCTGGCGTGGCTACCAATTACACCACAGCCGCATAATTCCGGTGCAAAGGTAGTGTTTTTTTTATTCTTTACAAATGTTTATGGCTAATTTAGGAGAATCCTGATGGCCTCTTCGATCAGGGTGTCTTTGTTTTCTTTGATGTCTTCGTCGGTTAATTCTACTTCGATGTCCGGGTCGATGCCGAACTCGGTGTGCTGTTTGTCGACGTCCAATATGGGGCTTGTGGAGAAACGGATGCTCCAGCCGTTGGGCAATTCGGAAGTAAAGGGGAAACCGCTTCCCCCACCGGTACGGCCGCCCAGGATGGTGACATTCGGCAGGACTTTCATTTTGCTGACAAAGTTGTTCGTCGCACTGTAACACCTCCGGTTGGTGATGACGATGACGGGCCTTAGCCACAAATTGGCGTGCGACGGGGAGAGGTAGATCGGATAGGGATCGGAAAAGTCGTCATGCCCCTTTCCGGTTTTGTGCCGGATATAGCCGCACAGGGTTTTCTCGCTCAGGAAGCGCGAGGCCAGCCTGTCGGAGTTGGTGATCGACCCTCCCCCGTTATCCCGGACGTCTATAATGATGCCTCTACAGTAGCTGAACGTGCTGAAGATATTATCGAGGTCCTTTTCCAGGATGCTCTCCTTGAAACTGCCGTAATAGATGTAACCGATCTGATTGTCGACGATACGGTTATGTTTGATGATGTCGTTGTAGTTCTGCGACCGCGACCAATAGGTGTTACGCAGCACGTCGGTATTGAAATTGGAGGGATAGCCCCTGAGCCATCCGTCGTATGAAGAGACCCCCATATTGGACGACTGGAGGTTGACGTGCCCGTCCTGCAGTTCGTCAAGCATCTCGGACATTCGCCGGAACAGGTCATAATCGCTCATCTGCTCTTCGATCTCCTGGCTGTATTGGGCATGGATACTGTCCCAATCCACACTTTTGTATTCAAAAAAGCAGTAGTTCTCATCTATGATTTTCCATAGCGATTCAAAATTCCGGCGGGGAGAAACGTTGTATTCGTCCTCAAATTCACATCCGGAAAGAGAGATACAGAGCATCGCCGGACACAGGATATGGGTTATATATCGAATCATCTGCTGACTATATTTTAGTAGTAGGAACTGTTCACCCTGCTTTTATTATTCGACCGTTTCCCACCCAGTACGATAAACTCTTTGACCCAGCCTATCATAAAAGAATGGGAAATGATGTGCGTATTGATCTCATTCGTATCCGAATAATAGAGGCTGTTCAGGTAGCCGAGGCGAAGGGCAAAGCGGCGGATGGGGATATCGACCGTAAAATAATTCTTCATCGCGAACTTGTTGCGGAAAGAATTAAAGGCGATCACATCAGAGGTATTCCCCTCATTAAACATCTCATAATACGAAATACCATAAGGCGGGGAGAAAAAGATCCCGCCGAAAGGCAGTTCCGCCTGGTAACGCAACGTCAAGGGCAAGTTTTTGATCCTCAACCCATACAGCATCATCACGGAAAGGCCCAGGTCGATATCCACTTTGGCGGATAAAGGGTTGTTCCCATTCCGGGTATTATAGATAAAACCGCCCATCAGATGAGCGGAAAGGCCGGTCAGTAATTTAAAGGAGCTCCCGATGGGGATCCTGTAATGATAGCTTAACGAATAGTCGACAAACGCGCCGAAGTCGTTCACGTTTTCCGCCGGATTCTTTGTCGACGTGATATCGACGTTGATGATCTGCTGCCGGGAGAAACGCCCTTTCCCGGCGCTGATGGTTTTCATGCGTTCGTTCAGGATACGCGCCCCCCAGCCGTTGTAGTTGAAAGGGGAGAGATAGGTGTCCTTTATGTTTGACGTTCCGAACCCGAGCAGTGTGCCTTCATTCATCGAACGTGGTATCTCCTCCTCATCCCCTTGTCCCGCCAACCGGCACACCATACACAAGCTCAGTAGAATGAACGTGATTATTCTCTTCATATCGTCAATCGTCAAATAGTTTCATCTGTCCGGTAATCTCATCTATAATATCCGAGTGGCTTGCTTCCCGCTCTTTCTCCTGCTTTTGCTCTTCGGCGCCGGCCTCTTCCGCGACCTCCTCCTCTTCGGCTTGTGCGGGCGGGGGAGAGGGGAACCTGACAGGCTCCAGCTCGTTTATCGTCTGGATATTCCCGGAGGATATCCGTTTCCCTTTTGCCTTAAAGCTTTTTACGGGGACAAATTCTTCGGCGTCGATAATCAACGACTCACTGTTGCCGGACTCACTGTTGCCGGCCTCTCCGTCAAAGACGACCTCGATACGCGGATAGGCTTCATCCGTAAGCAGGTACAAACGGCTGTCGGGGTTATCGCTCACAAAGTTCTGCCTGCGGCCGGTGGCATCCAGCTGGAAACGCTTCAGGTAACGGTATCCCTGATCCGCATCTAAAAAAGCGGCTGTCCATATCTTCTCCGGATTGTATTTTTCAATCATCAGGATATTATCCTCATAATGGTTGCTCAGGTCGAAGCTCGTCGTATAAAAGTCGCCGTTCCGCAGCACGACCAATATCACGTCGCCGCTTTGGAACTCACCCAACTCGTCCCCCCGCCCGTCATAATTCAGGCGCAGGACATCCCAGTCGAACCAGACCTGACGTCCGCCCAACGTAGAGCTACCTTTTTGTTTGAGGGAGATTTTATGTATTTCGGCTTTCGTCAGCAGATTGCCGATCGAGCCCCTGGTCTTGATATCTACCTCGCTAAAGTCTTTTTCAAACACCAGCAGCTTTTGGCGGGGCTTCGGTTTGAGGATGATTTTCACCGTCTCGGCTTCGCCGTTAGCGTTGGCGCTGAAGTACATGACGCGCGAGTTCTCCGCCCCTTTCGTCAGGTCATACTCCTTATCACGCGTGATCCCCACGATGGCAAAGCGTTTAATGAAGTTCCTGCCCATCTTCCCGTCGCGATAGATGACGTTGTAAATCGTCCGGGTATCATTCCGCTTGAAGACATTGACATAGATCACCTCCTTGCCGACAAACATTTTATCCGCCACCCTCACCACCTTGTACAATCCGCTCCGGTAAAAGATAATGATATCATCCATATCCGAACAGTTACACACAAACTCATCTTTTTTCAACGACATGCCGA
This sequence comes from Tannerellaceae bacterium, assembly GCA_031273385.1. Lineage (GTDB taxonomy): Bacteria > Bacteroidota > Bacteroidia > Bacteroidales > Tannerellaceae > DFXE01. The sequence continues at coordinate 3,934 of JAISRY010000222.1, forward strand.
TAAAACCTTCCGCCTTGTTGATATACAGTTTCTCGTTCGCCTCAACCACTTTGGAGGCTTCGATGGTATCGAAATTGCGGATTTCCGTCTGACGCGGATAGTTCGCCCCATACTTCTCTTTCAGCCTGACGAACCAGTCGATCGTATACTCCACGATATGGCTCAGGTGATGGTCGATCCGCAGGATCTCTTCCTTTGTGTGGGCTATCAGCTCGTTGCTCCGGTCGGAGTTGAATTTCAGGATACGCCCGACTTTGATCTCCATCAGCCGCAGGATATCGTCGCGCGTCACTTCACGGACAAGCTGTTCCTTGAACGGCGTGAGGCGCAGGTCGATATGGGCGACCGCCTGATCCATATCCTTGGCATTCTCAAACTCTTTATCCTTATAGATCCGCTCTTCAATAAATATCTTCTCCAGCGAAGCGAAGAAAAGCGCCTCTTCCTGCTCGGTTTTCTGTATCTCCAGTTCCGTACGCAGCAAGACCAGCGTATTGTCCGTCGAGTGGCGGAGCAGGTCGCTGACCGTCAAAAAGCGAGGCTTGTTATCCTTGATGATGCAACAGTTGGGGGAAATGCTGATTTCGCAATCCGAAAAGGCATACAACGCGTCGATCGTTTTATCCGACGACACGCCGGGCGCCAGGTGAACCAGTATCTCCACATGGCTGGCGGTATTGTCGTCGACTTTCTTTATCTTGATCTTACCCTTGTCGTTTGCCCTAAGAATAGAGTCGATAATCGTCGACGTCGTCTTCCCGTAGGGTATTTCACTGATGACAAGCGTCCGGTTATCCAGCTTGCTGATCTTGGCGCGTACCTTTATCGAGCCGCCCCGTTCGCCGTCATTGTATTTGCCGACATCAATATACCCTCCCGTCTGGAAATCCGGGTAAATCGTAAAATCTTCTCCTTTCAGGTACGAAACGGAGGCGTCGAGCAACTCATTAAAGTTATGCGGAAGTATTTTGGACGACAGCCCGACGGCGATCCCCTCCACGCCTTGCGCCAATAAGAGGGGAAACTTAACGGGCAGCGTGACAGGCTCCCTGTTCCGCCCGTCGTACGACGGCTGCCATAGCGTCGTCTTGGGGTTAAACACCGTATCGAGGGCAAACTTGGAAAGGCGCGCCTCAATATAGCGGGGAGCGGCCGCCCCGTCGCCGGTCAGTATATTCCCCCAGTTTCCCTGGCAGTCGATCAGCAGATCCTTTTGCCCCAACTGTACCAGCGCATCGCCGATCGAAGCGTCTCCATGGGGATGGAACTGCATCGTATGCCCCACGATATTCGCTACCTTATTATACCGCCCGTCGTCCAGCCGCTTCATGGAATGAAGTATCCGGCGTTGTACCGGCTTCAGCCCGTCGTTGATATGGGGGACGGCGCGTTCAAGAATGACGTATGAAGCGTAATCAAGAAACCACTCCTTATACATACCGGAAAGATGGTGGGTGATCCGCCCATCCGTCTTCGCGGCTATTTTATTATCCGGCCGCGCCTCCTCAGGAACCGGCGATTCATTAGCCGTCGGCTCCGTCTCTGTCTCTGTCGCTTTTATCTCCTCACGGTCGTTGTTCTCTGTTATTTCCTCGGATTTCATATACTTTTATTTCCCGCTCATTTAAGACGGCTTGCAAATATAGAAAAAAATATGTTATTTCAAAGAATACGGGTGCACTTCAAATTGTCGCTATGTTATTTCATAGAGTCTTTATTAAGCCCGGAGGGCTTAATTTCCATAACCGCAGGTCAACGACCTGCGGGAGATGGTAACCACACGAACACTGCCTGAAAGGCAGGACAATCTTTTAGGATATAACACAGTCCTGCCTTTCAGGCAGTGCTTAGTGTGATTGCCTGCCCGCAGGTCGTTGACCTGCGGTTATGAAAATTAAGCCCTCCGGGCTTAATAAAGACTCTTTGAAATAACATAGCGACAATTTGAAGTGAAAATCGACCCTGGTTCAAATGCACCCAAGAATACTTTGCCGGATATGAGGATCATTCGGGATGAAGAGATTCGACTTGGAGGGCTACCCCCAACGCATTAGAACAAGCATAAATTAAATTTTGCAAGCGAGGCATTCCTAACGGAATGCCAATCAGGAGGTTTATTTTTTTATATATAATATGGAAAACAAATTAATTTATTACATTTGTAATCGAAATGTAACCTGATTATTATTATCTAATGAATAAACAATAATTGTTATGAAAAGAGTGAAGGTTTTTATTGCACTGATCTGTGTGCTGGCTTTGTCTAGCTGTGGTTATACGAAAACTGCCATGACGCATGGCAACACGGCGCTTACCAATGTGGAACTATCCCAAAAGAATTTTGTTGTCGTCGGGCAGGCCGAGGGAGTGGCCACCAATTCGTATGTACTGGGCTTCGGAGGCCTGGGGAAAAGGTTGTATAGCCAGGCTAAAAACGACATGATACAAAATGCCAAGCTAAAGGGAAAGGCAAGGGCTATCGTAGATATTACGTACGATAAGCACGTTGCCCATTATGTCTTTTTCCAAGTTTATACGGTGACTGCAACAGGCACGGTGATTGAATTTACCAAATAGGGAGAGGCTAAAACTCTATCCCTATTTTGAAGCACGGCCCGCCGTTGTTTTTTATCTTCCGGTATTGGATATTCTCCAGTTTGTAAGGATGGGTAAAGGTTTGGAATGAATAGCCTGCGCTCAGGTTGAGGGCGAAAGAGGAAGAGAGCATGAATTTCACACCTACGGAGGGTTCTACATAGAACCCTACCCCCTCCATTTTCGTTTCCTGCCTTGTTTTCTGGCTATCTTTATAATCCCTTTTCGATATGCCTATGGTATATCCTGCTTTTAATCCGGCAAAAGGAATGATCGACGCCCCCTCGATAAAGTTAAACCTCAGATCGACAAAGACGGGGATGGTGATCGGTGTGTTCAAGGTGTCCTTTTCTACCGTTCCATTGACCATGATGGTATCTTTTGCGATATTTCCCCTGTAATACAGCCCATCGCTATAGAGGTTTGCACCAAGGCCGACGCCAATAAAGAAATAGGGATTGACCTGAATCCCGTGGCTGGTGGAGAACGCAATCCTGCTCGTTGAAATATCCCCGATCCCAAGGGTATACCCTCCCTCAAGGAAACCGGTATATCCGCTGACTTTGTAGTCCGGCTCCGGCATATACTGTGGGATGGCTTCCCGCTGTTGGGTGGCAGGCCTTGTCCCTGCGCTTCTCGGCGCCTGGCTCTGACCCTGGCTGCGGGCGGCCTGGCTACGGGATGCCGCGCTGCGCGAACTGCCGGCGTTGTCCGCCGAAGATCTGCCGGTTGCCGCACTACGGGCGCCTCTCGCTCCCGCCTTGCCGACCTCTTTGATCGACTTTTCCGTAAAATAGATCACGCTTCTGTTGGGCGTCTCCAGCTTCATCCGCCCATCGGCGCCTGCTTCGGTCAACTGGCCGATCAGCACACTGCCGTTACGCAGATAGACCGTCACTTCGTCCCTGAATATTCTTTTCGGCTTTGACGGCCCCTCTTCCACAATCTCCTTTATCGCTTTGTCCGTAAAATAAACGATACTGCCGTTGGGTGTTTCCACATACAACCGCTCATCGCTCACTTCGGTCAATTCGCCTATGACGACGCTACCGTTGCGAAGATAGACGGTCACCTCCCCTGTGGTTTGCGCAAAAGACTGTTGTACAGTCATTGTTAGCAATATCAGATAAAACATTATTCTTTTCATACTATATTCAGATATGTAATTAATATAACAAATGTACGAAGAACTATTGGAAAAGAAAGCGTTCGGGCATTTTTTTATCCTGCATTATTCAAAACGCCCTGTCGTAAAGTAGACTGAATGTGTGTGAACAATGCAGGATAGTTTCAAAAAGAGCCTCTCTTATACCCGGGAAGTTACATTACCGGAGAATCGGGCACTTTTCCAGGCAGGGGCGCAACGCCCTCATGGTAATCGGGAAGAGCGCCGAGGGCATACGTTTCGGGGCCGTACCTCAGGGGAGAGGCCATGATTTCGTCCCATGTGATGGGTTTTCCCGTATACGCCGATTCGCGCCCGAGGATAGCGACCTGGGTAGAATAGGCCAGGTCTTCCGCCTGGTTGATCTTCTTGTCCAAACGGATCGACTCGACCAAATGGATATGTTCCTGATCGTACGGATTCTTTACCGGATTGTTGGTATAATCATACTTCCAGAGGATATTCCCGTTATAATCGACGATGCGGGTATCGCTACCGAGGAAAGCGATCCCTTTCGAGCCGTAGATCTGTTCGGATACATTCCCGTCGCAACCGTCTATCTGGCGGGCGGTGGTCAGCATGCGCTTATTGTTTTCGTAGTAATAATCCACACTGAAGAAGTCGTAGATATCTCCCGTCAGACGCCGCGCCCTGCCGCCGAAACCGACGGCTTTCACCGGGCGTTGCCCCATAAACCACGTCACCACGTCAATATTATGGATCGCCTGGTCGAGCAGGTGGTCTCCACTGAGCCATTTGATGTTAAACCAGTTGCGGATACAATACTCCATATCGCTCCACTCCGGGCGTTTGCGCTTGTTCCACCAAGCGCCCTGGTTCCAGTGGGCGGTAGCCGACAGCACTTCGCCGATCAATCCGTTCCTGACCTGGACGTAGGCTTCCCAGTAGTCGCGGCTATGCCTGCGCTGGTTTCCCGTAACGACGGTAAGCCCCTTGCCGGTGGCTACCTTGGCGGCGGCTATCACCGTGCGTATGCCGGTAGGGTCTACGGCGCAGGGTTTTTCCATAAAGATATGCTTCCCTGCATCTACGGCGGCCTTGAAATGTTCGGGCCTGAAATGGGTGGGCGTACAGAGCAGTACCACATCTATGTCGCTCCGTCCGATGACTTTCTGATAGGCGTCAAAACCGAAATAGCAGTCTGCGTCCGCCACTTCGTTATTGAATTTCTTTTTCAATACTTCCCGGCATGAATTCAGCCTGTCGGGGAAGATGTCGGCCAGTGCGATAATGGAAACATTGGGGCCTGCCGAAAGAAACTGCGTCGCTGCGCCCGTGCCCCGGTCTCCGCAGCCTACCAAAGCAGCCTTCAAGGGCTTGCCGTCGGGCGCTATTTCTACAAAAGAATACATCCCTAATTCTTCCGGGGAAGAGGTTTTAACCGCAGTTGTGGGTTGTGTATTACAGGATGATAATGCAAACGGGGCTGTCCCCAAGGGGATACCTGCCCCAATCAGCGCTGTGTTAGCTAAAAAATCTCGTCTTTTCATGGGTTTATCATTATATTTAATCACGGCAAATATAAGACTATTTATCGTATAACAAAAACATATTTAAGAATCAGTCCAATTAATTCATTACCGATACTTTTTTAAACCGGTAAACACAATGCGTTGCCTCGCATATCCGGCAAGTATATTGATTAAACCGCACATCGGCGCCAATGCCGATAATGCCGCTAACAGACTTCATCGGCTGCATCAGTGCGCTATCGGTTAATCGTACTCCCAAATTGGAGGGCAGTTGGGCGAATAATTTATGTTGTTCGACGGTTTGCCAACCACAATATCCGGGGCTGTAGCGGTTGGTAATTTTCAACCCTTTGGCTTTCATATTATGACTCAATTCTTTCTGGATTTTGTCGGTAGCGGCTTCCACCACCGCACCGCCCAAAATATCGGCGATAAACCCTTTCAACGGTTCGTTTGCGGCAAGCATCGCCCGCGAATATTGCTCGATGCCGACTCCTGCCGTACAGACAAATGCAGCTATTTGCGAGCTGCGTTTCAACTGATTGAAAATGATTTTTCCAATTTGAAAGGTGGCCTCGCCGACGGTGAGCGTGTAACCGTCTTTGTTGAAATGGGAATGATCAAAGATGACGTATCCGCCACGAATATCGTAACAACCGGCCGTTTCGTCCATCACCTCCCTGACCATCTCTGTGATCTCTTCCGGCAAATCGCCATCATAGCCCAACATGGGAGCGGCGGCGTTCGGACTGACCGCCAACTCCCTGTAAGAGAAACGATATTCGACGAATTTGTTCATCGCCTGACTATTACACGGATAGTCTATCCAACCAGACAACCAAGCCCTGCGGATCCTTCGTATAAACGTCTGCGTTGATTTGTTTGGCAAAATCGTTATTGATCGGAGCCCCGCCAATAGCCACTTTGGTCTGCGGATATTTGTTACGAATGAAATCAATAATAGTCGCCATGTTTACCATCGTGGTGGTCAATAGCGCCGAAAGCCCTACGACGGCATCGGGATGATGATCCAATTCGTCAACGAACTTTTCCGGTTGCACGTCCACGCCCAAGTCTATGACTTCCCAGCCTGCACCCTCTATCATCATGCAGCAGAGGTTTTTGCCTATATCGTGCAAGTCGCCGAACACCGTACCCATAATGAATGTCCCTTTGCGTTTCACTTCGCCCGATTGGAAATAGGGTTTGAGGTGTTGCATGGATGCCGCCATCGCTTTGGCTGAAAGCAGCATCTGTGGAACGAATATTTTGTTCTCACTGAATTTTTGCCCCACTTTTTCCATTGCCGGAACAAGCGCTTTGTTCAGAAGGTCATTGGGAGATACGCCCTCTTCCAATGCCTGTTTCGTCAGCTCGTCACTACCCGGTTGCCCTTTCATCTGTGGAGGATAAGGCGATGCGGCATTTACTTTCCCGTTTTCTACGCAAATTGCGATCTGTTCGATTAAATTGCTCATATCGTTTACTGTTTTTATGATTGGTTTTTCATTGTCAATGCTCCATGAATCAAAGCCCGTATTCGGATAAAATGAATTTGCTTTGATCCAGCGCAGGCAGCATCATTTCTATGAAATCGCTTTCGCTGTCGGGGATGCCGCTTAATTCGTCCCGTAATACCGGCAAGTAGCCGGTTTCCAATTCGGGAAGTTTCATTTTCCCCGATTGCAAGGCCTCTTCTATCATGTCGATGGCTTCCAATGCGCCATTGCGCGCGTTTGCCACATAACTTTCGCCTTTTACCAAGGCTTGGGAAATGCGTATCACATTTTCGGGCGCCAGAATGAATGCCTGCGGATCGGTATATATGTCGGAGTCAACCAATAATTTCTGCAAAATATGCGTAGGAACGCTTCCTGCTTTCAGGGCTTCGTTCATCAATCGTACATCATATTCCAACTGTTCCATATACACTGTCGGCGCCATTCCTGCCAGCAATTTGATGTTTTGCACCGATTCATTGCTCCATAAGTCGGCCGCCGCCGCAGCGATGTTGCCGACGGGACTGAGATGAGCGCAAGCAGCGGTTTTACCCTCCATTGAAATAGGGATACCTGCAATCGCTTTGATGAAAACACCCTCGTAACCGCAATCTTTGTGAGGCCCCGTTGCGCCCTCTTCGACGGCAACGATGGAACGGACAACGGAAATGACCCGTACCAAGGCGGCAAAGACCCGGGGAATCATTCTTTGTTCGGCCAGCACCATCGCCGTATTAGCAAATCCACACGCCGTATCGCCTCCGGCTATTTTGCCGGTTTTGTCCGCTATGGCTTTAATCTTCTTCCACAAGAAATGCATATCTCTCACGCCTAATACGGCGAGTGCAAACGTAATGGCCTTAATGTCACACATCAACAGGGCGCCATCCGAGACCTCTTTACCTCCGGTACTTTCGATAGACAGCAGGTCGCCGCCCGCCAAAGCGCCTTTCTCGAAAAGTTCAAACATCGGTTCGAGTAAAGCCGATGTCCGTTGTTTGGCGGGACGTTCAAACTCCCGCAAATCATTTGGCGTCAAACGAATTTCAGACTTTAGCCCATATTTTTGGTAATAATCTTCACAGGTTTCATTCATGATGTTTACCACTTCTATTCCGATGGACGGTGTTTTAGTCATTTCGAGTAGCGTTTCCAGTTCCAGGACTACGCCTTTGGAATGAAGTTCCAACGCCCTTTGAAGCGCACCCTCGGCAATCTCTTTGTAATGCCGGTACACATCGGGCAAGGTGTCGTTGTTGATGCTCATCATGGGCAGGGTAAAGTTCAATTCGGCATAGACTTGTCCTCCACCGATCTCCAAGCCTCTCCGGGTGGTTACCGGATGGGGTGCATTCCCGAAGAGTAATTCCGTCGGATCATTGATGATTAGTTCTTTGTATTTCATGAGTATGGAGTATAAAGATTAGATTATTTTTTTCTTATCTCGCAGATGGCATCCATTAATGCAATGACATTTTCTACCGGCACATTTGCCTGTATGTTATGAATGGAGTTGAAGACAAAGCCACCGTTTTTGCCGAAGATCTCACATAGCCGGTACGTTTGATCCCTGACCTTTTGGGGTGTAGCCAACGGCAACACTTTTTGCGTATCTATACCGCCGCCCCAGAAAGTAACCCGACTGCCGAACGTATCTTTCAAAAATTGCGGATCCATGCCTGCCGCATTAATTTGTACCGGATTGATAATATCAAATCCCATGTCAATCATTGTATCTAACAGGGGGACGATAGAGCCACAGCAATGTTTGAACGTTTTCCAATGGGTATGTTGATGTATCCAGTTATTTACTTTCCGGTAGGCATCTCCATAAAGCGCCTCAAGCCCCTCCGCCGAACAAAACTGACTGTCTTGTGTTCCGAAATCGGTGCCGCAGGTGTAGATAATATCAATGCAATCACCTGCTGCCTGATTGATTTTTGCGAGATTTTGAATAGCGATATCTGTTTGGCGATCGAATATTTCACGTAGAAAATCTTCGCGAACGATAGTGGACATATACCAGTCGGCAATGGCGCGAATGCCTTTGGGATTTTTTAGCCCCATCGCCGGAACTAAAGCGACATCGCCCAATCCCGTACCGCCGATATTGGCGACCACCGACTTGCCTGTCGCCCTTGCTTTCGATAAGGCGCCTTTCCAATAGGCAAGGTCGTCGTCGGTTAGTGGGGTAAATTCTTCCAGGTTATCCTCCAATTTGAGTTCCGTATCAAAATCAGTTGCAGGAACCCGTTCGATGGCATCAAAGAAGAAGCCGCTTGCAGGCATCATTGCCGAAGGGGGATAGTTGGTATCGCCTTGTGGGAAAACGTATGTGTTTCCGTTCTCTTCTTTCATTTTGAAACATTCCGGCAGTAACACGACCTGCCCCCAGGGCATCCGTTTTTCAACAAAATTTTCCTGCCGGTGTCCCATCATGTCATAAGGGCCGCTTACTCCGATAGCATCCACGTCCCATAATTTTGCCAATTCTTCATCCACTTCTCCGAGCATTTGGAAAGGCTCAATCACTTTCACGGGCTTATCTTCTAATCCGTAATGTCGCCTTAGCGCGGCGATTTGCTTTACATGAATGCCGGTTATCGGGGTAGCGCCAAAGTCCAGTGCGATTTTATCCGCTTCATGATGGGATAATACCCTATCGATTCGTTCTTTTCCTGTCATCATTTTTTTCCGTAAATTTAGGTATATTTTTTTTATCTACAAAGCCTTAACTGAGTTGAGAATTGAGAGCTTTCTGAGTTGAGAATTGAGAATTGAGAGTTGAGAGTGATGGGTATGACGGTATGTCTATGGTAGAGACGCAAAATTTTGCGTCTCTACACACACGCACACATTCGCGCGGATACGCGCGAGATAGGGTTTTCCCCTAAGATTCTTAAGCCCCTTATAATGACAACGATTGGCTCTCGTAGAGAGCACGCCAACTCTCAACTCGCCTTTGCATAGCTATGTTAGCTCTCTGACCTCCCTCACACAGGGGATGGGAAAGACCGCCTGGTGTCAACGGCTACTACCTCCCGAACTACAAAACTATTACATTTCGGGTAGCCCGCGCTTCGGTCAGCGCGATACGCTGATCGCCATGTCACGCGTTTGCCTGTACAATATAGATGAGTACGATGTCTTTGGCCCAAAACAGGTGAATCTACTTAAGGAGATGACCTCCAAGCCCACGATAGACGAACGGGCAGCC
>JAISRY010000212.1 GCA_031273385.1 Tannerellaceae bacterium
ACCATACCCATGCGCAGTACGAGCCATTCGCCGGCGGGAGCGTCCCACTCCAGCGTGCCGTCGGGCTGCATCCTGTCCGTAATGTCGAGGATCTGTTCCGGAGCGGCGACCTGTGCGCCGGCATCCGCAGAGGGCACATCCAGTACGGCCGTCCATTTATACTCCGTCCATGGCGGGTTGGCGCCCTGATACATACGCGCCAGCGTCTTTTCGGGATATTTGTCGAGTTCGGCAGTGGGGGAGAGTACGACCTTGCCTATGGCGGCATCGCGCTCGATATGGCGGAAGACGATACGGTATTCGTCCGACGTGACTTTCCGGAAGCCAACCACCGTAGGCGCAAAAGGCGTAGCGCCTATCGACGGGATAGGAAAGACGCGGTAGAGCGGGAACGTAGCGACGGTCACGAAGTGTCCGTCCACTTTGGCCTGCAATTCCCCGTCACCCCGGCAATGGCTTGCCGGATAGATGCTGAGCGAGCGGGCGTCTTGCGCCTCAGGCAGGTGCAAGGTGATCGACGCCTCCTCTTCCTTTGGCACGACAAACCTGGCCGCCAGCGGCGAAGTGGGCTTTACCTGCGTAGGGCGGTCTAACGAGGCGCCTGCCAACGGGCGCATATTGGCCACCGTCACTCTTGCGCCTGCCGCGTCGAACAGGTTATAGCGGTAATTTTCAGGCACAGGCACGGCCAGCGTCCGTACATCCTGGAAGTAGGGCGAGGGTTTGCCCTCATAGTTGTAGAATATGTTGCCCCAGTCTTCGTACTGCGCGGGCTGTTCGGGAACGGGAAGCTTGACGTTTACCCGGCTACCGCCCGTTACCCGCGTCTCGGAAGCGACGATATGCCGCATGGACTGTCCGGCTTTTATCCAAGGGCCTCCGGTGTGGCTCCACCCCGGACAATTAAACATGCCGACTTCGATACCCAGTTCGCCGGCCGTTTTCATCGTGGTGTGCAACACGTCCCACCATTCGTCGGAGAAGAGTTTCACCTTGCCGTATGGCGTGTCGTCGGCGATATTTCCTATAAATACGGCATTGATGCCGGCCTTTTTCATGGCCTGCAGGTCTTTGACTACGCCCTCTTTGGAGATGTTGTCCGACATCCAATACCAATAGACGCCGGTCGCCATCGTTTGCGGCGGCGACGCGAAATCGTCAGCTAATTTGTCTTTACTGCATGAGGCCAACAGCAGGGTAGCCACTGCTATTACGGATGCTTTGATCAATCGGTTCTTCATAATACCCATTTTTGATGTTTTACTTGCGCAAAATTATTCTTTTTCGGAGAATAATACACCTTTTCCCGCACTTTTTTCCGCACTTTTATTGTACGTGATACACGCACTGCCCTTCTCAGGGTTTCTGCCGGTGTGTTGTAGCAAAAACGGTAGGCGATTCCCCGAACTCTTTCTTGAAGGCATTGGTAAAGTAGGCCTGGCTTTCAATGCCTACCTCACTCATGATTTCCCGGATCGACATCTCATCTTCGATGATCAGGCGGGCGGCCTTTCTCAGTCTTTGGTTCATGATAAAGTCCATGATGGATTTACCGGTCATGGATTTGATTTTGTTATACAACTTACTGCGGCTCATGGAGAGTTCGGAAGCGATAAAATTGACGTCCATATCGGGATCACTCATGTTTTCTTCGATAATATGAATGAAGTCTTTCAGGAATTTATTATCCCGTTCGTTGGACGACAAACCGGCGCTATCGGCAAAGTAATTCCTGGCGTAGTAGTCCTTTAGCTGCTGTTGCTGCTTGAATACATTGTAGATGGTCAGTTTCAGCAGGTCGAAATCGACGGGCTTTTCCAGGTAAATGGCGGCGCCCGAACCGGCGCCTTCGATCTGGTTTTGAACGCCTGTTTTGGCTGTCAGCAGAATAACGGGAATATGCGACGTTTCGATATTGTTTTTCACCTCCCGGCAAAGGGTTATACCGTCTTTTTCCGGCATCATGATGTCGCTGACGATCAGCTCGACCATCCGGTCAGACAGGATGCCGGAGGCTTTCAACCCGTTTTCAGCCTGAATGACTTCGTATTCTTCGCCCAGCGCGTCGGCGATTAATTTCCGTAGGTCGGTATGGTCTTCGACCAGTAGAATCCGCTTCTTTTCATTTTTCAGGTAGTCCTGCGGATTGTTTTTCTCCAACGGATCGGAGCTGGTTTGAGCCGTTGGCGTATCCTGCCCGGCCTCGTCCGCCGGTTGCAGGGATGCCTCTTCAGAACTTTCTTCGTACAGTTTTCGGCCTGCCGAAAAGCGCACTTCAATATCCGTCCCCTTCCCTTTTTCGCTGAAAATACGCAACCTGCCCTTATGCAGCAACACAAAGTTTTTCACCAACGCCAAGCCGATACCGGTGCCCAATTGGGGATCAAAGTCCACGGTGTTGATCTTATAGAAACGGTCAAATATACTCTCGATGGATTCCCTGGAAATGCCGGCGCCCGTATCCCTGATGATGATGGCAAAGGTATTTTCCGCCCGGTACTCGTCTTCGATCACATAGCTGTTGGCGTATGGGGAGTGAAACGGCGTATCGCCGGCTCGCAATTCAATGGAGACATCCCCTCCCGAGCGGGTATATTTGAAGGCATTGTTCAGCAGGTTCATCACGATCTTTTCGAGTTTGTTTTTGTCGATACAGACCTCCGCAAGCCGGTGATCGGGAATGATCCTGAAATTGATTTTCCGCTGCAAGGCATATTCTTTGAAATCCGCTGCGACGGCGTCGATAAACCGGTTGATATCAACCGGCTGCACGGTGAGTTTCATCTTCCCGTTCTCTACCGTACGGAAATCCATCAGTTCGTTGACCAGGTTCAGCAGCCGGTGGGCGTTGCTGTCCAGTATCCTGCAATAATCATCCTGCAAACCATCCTTTTTCAACTTGTGCATCGAGGCGATGATCAGGGAGAGGGGCGTACGGAAATCGTGCGATATATCGGTGAAAAAGCGCAGTTGCGCCTGGTGGATCTCCTCCTTTTTGTTTTTCTCGACATTCTCGAGATAGAGTTGCAGTTTCAATTTTTTCCGGTCGTAATAGTACCTGATAATCAGGTAAAGTATACCCGATACAAGCAGGCAATAGAAGGTATACGCCGGCCAACTGAGCCATGGCGCCGGTTGGCGGTAGATTTTCACGGTGGCCGGGACGTCTCCCCAGATGCCGTCGTTGTTCGCCGCCAACGCCTCAAAGACATATTCGCCCGCAGGCACTTTGGAATAGAAGGCCGTACGGTTGGAGGCATCGACCTCGATCCACCGGTCGTCATAGCCGTTCAAGCGGTACTTGAAATGGTTTTTCGGCGCCATCAGGTAATTATCGGAAGAGAATTGGAAGCCGAAATTCGTTTGGTTGTGGTTCAGCCGGATAGCATATTCCGCTTCCGGCGAATCGGCAGGCGAGAAATGGATACCGGAAGGGGCGTTATCCACAAAAAAGCCGGAAAGGATGATGTTGGGTTTGTAGCTGTTGGGTACGATTTCGGACGGCTTGACGATCGTAAAGCCGTTTGTGCCGCCAAAATACAGGCTCCCGTCCGCCCCTTTCAGCGACGCCTGCGGATAATAGACCACGCCCTGCACGCCGTCCTGTTCGTCGTAGCGCGAAAAGGCATTCTCCGCGATGCGATACCGTACCAACCCGTTGTCCGTCCCCATCCAGATATTCCCCTCATCGTCGTGGCAGATGCTGTATACCGAAGAGATGTCATACTTCAGGAAGTCGTCGAAACGGGTGAAAACAGACGTGTCCGGATTGTATCTGATCAACCCGTGCCCAATCGTACCGATCCACAAATTGCCCGAATTGTCCAGGCAAAACGTGGAGAAGTTCATAAACCGTGAATCGCCGGCAGGGATCTCTTCCACCGAGCGTGTCGCCACATCCATCAGGAAGATCTTCCCCGTACTCAATATCCAAAGCTGGTTGTCTCTTCCGCGCAACATGTCGAAGATGTAGCGCTGGTCATCCTCTTCGGAAAAGGCATAATGTGTAAATTCTTTCCGGTCAAAGGAGTAAAAGGAGATTTCCGTCTTTTTGTATTGATAGGCGATCCATAGCCCGGAATCGCTTTCCGCTACGATTTCCCGTATATTATTATGTAATAACGCATTGCCCCCACGCCCGTTGCGAACAAAATGTTCGAAGCGCTTTGTCCGGGTATGGAAGCAGTCCAGTCCGCCGGTGAACATGGCGATCCATAGATCTTGCTTCCCATCCACGACCAGCGACTTGACGTTGTTGTACGACAACTTATTGACGCCGCCTCCATGATCGGAATAGTAGGAAAACAGGCCGGTCTGTTTGTCGAGGTGATTCAATCCGCCCCCTTCCGTTCCGATCCATATCCCGTTCCGGCTTTCTGCAAAGGCGCTGACCGGTATATGCGCCAATTCGTTTTCGCGGGGGAAATAGGAAATGAATGGCGATTGCTCATCCAGGTTCACATAGCAGGCCGTTCCGGCATACGTCCCGATCCAGATGTTCTTTTGCCGGTCTTCGTCAATCGTCCAGATGGAGTTATTCGACAAGCTGTAGGGGTCTGACGCCAGGTGTTCATAATGCGTATAACGCTCATCGTCAGGATTGAAAATATACAATCCATTGATCGTTCCGATCCAGATTTTCCCCGTTTTGTCGATATGTAGCGACCGCACGACCGTATTGCCGCACTCCTTGTAAAAATCGGAGCGGGATTCGATGGCGAAAGAGGATAGATCAATCTTAAACAACCCATACTTCCTGGTAAACACCCACAGCTTCCCTTTATGCGCCTTCATGTCTACAACCAGCCCGTCATCAACCGGCAGCTTGGCACAGAGGGTAAATTCGTTTTTGACGGCGTTGTAGCGATAAATTTTCCCATAATTACTGGACACATAGATATCTTCATTATGCAAACAGAAATTAGCGCTGATGTAGTGCGGGGATTCGCCATCATACAGCGGAACGCTTAACGTTTTGTTGTCGATATCCAGTATACCCCACTGCGCCTCGGCATATTTCCATATCCAGATCGTATTATGCGCATCCGTTTTGACGTTACCCGCCCGTTCATCCCAAACCTGTTCAAAGGTATCGTCCTCTTTTTTATACAGGTACAAACCGTTGGTCGTGTTGACAAGGAGACGGCCGGAAAGGTCAACCGCCAAGGGGCCTAATAACCATTCTTTTTCAGGGTCTTGCCTGGTAAAAGAGGTATAATAGCGCTTGTATTGATATCCGTCGAAACGGTACAACTCATGGCTCATCAATATCCAGATAAACCCGTCATTGTCTTGCCGGATAGAGAATATGCCGTCATAACCTAATCCGCCTTTAGGGGATAACGTCCTGAATTTATAATTCCCTGCCGCATGCGCTATCCCGCCTGAAAGCAGCAAAAAAACCATGATAAAAAGCAATAACCCGTTTCTCATAAGATAAAAACGCAAATCAAAAAAGCCTGATTATTTTATAAAAAGAGAAGAGCTACCCTCTCCTTTCCGGGTAGCTCTCTTTTATTTGTCCGCGCCGCGTGTCAATAGAGTTTGCGTGCGCCGTCGCTGATTACGACATCATACAGTTTAGGTTCGTGCCCGAATTTCTCTTTATAGGCTGAAAAGGCCTCTTTTACGAACCCGTCATATAATGCTTCCTTTACCAGGTTGATGGTACAACCGCCAAAGCCGCCGCCCATCACGCGCGAACCGGTCACGCCGCATCTTTTCGCTACGTCGTTCAGGAAATCCAGCTCTTCACAGCTGACTTCGTACTGTTTGCTCATGCCCTTGTGCGTGCCGTACATCTTTTCGCCGACCGTTTCGTAGTCGCCTTTTTCAAGGGCGGCGCATACCTCCATCACACGTTGAACCTCTTCTATCACGTATTCGGCGCGCAGATAGTCCTCTGCGGAAACCTCCGCTTTCACTTCGTTCAGCATATCGAGCGTCGCGTCGCGCAGAAATTCGACTTCCGGATGATTCCGGCGGATAGCCGCCGCCACCGTTTCACAGGACTGGCGGCGTTTGTTGTAGGCCGAAGAGGCCAATTCATGCTTCACGGCCGAATCCAGCAACACCAGCTTGTAGCCTACCGGATCGAACGGGAAGTATTTGTATTCCAACGAACGGCAATCCAACAGGATCAAACTCCCTTTCTTTCCGAAGATGGAGGCGAACTGATCCATGATGCCACACATCACGCCGCAATAGTTGTGCTCCGTAGCCTGTCCAATCCTGGCCAGTTCGAATTTGTCGATACCCAGCGCGAACAGCTCGTTCAGGGCGAAGGCATACGTACTTTCCAGGGCAGCCGACGACGACATACCCGCCCCCAATGGGACGTCGCCCGAAAAAGCCGTATCGAATCCGCCGATCGTTCCTCCCCGCTTGATGATTTCGCGGCATACGCCGAAAATATATTTCGCCCACTGCTGCCGGGGCGCATCCTGTTCGTTCAACCCGAACTCTGCATATTCGTCCAGGTCCAGCGCCCAGGCGCGAACCGTCCCCGTCCCGTTCAACCGGATCTCAGCCACCATCCCTTTGTCGATGGCTCCGGGGAAAACGAATCCGCCATTGTAATCGGTATGTTCGCCGATCAGGTTAATCCGCCCCGGCGAGGCGTACACCGAACCGGCCGCTCCGTCGAAATGCCCGGCAAAACCTTTTCTCACCTTTTCTACATCCATAATTTCCTATACATTATATATTATTCAACAGGGATATCCTTGTTGACGTTTTTACTGCCGATCAAGGCATAATACAACAGGTAAACCAAACTAGCGAACAGCAGCCAATAGCTCGGCATAAACCCAGCTATGTCGGCAATCAGGTTTTGTACGTATGGAATGATACCACCGCCCACAACGAGCATCATAAAAATACCGGAAGCTTCTGCAACGTATTTACCCAATCCTTCTACAGCCAGATTGAAGATACCGCCCCACATCACCGAGGTGCAAATCCCTACCAGTGCAAGGAACATGAACGTAATCGGCACTTCTACCAGACCGGCTGAGAGCGATCCGCCACTTGTGTCGAAAGCAGGCATGGATACCCGTGTATCTATGGATGAGAAAATAGCGGCAAGTACTAGGATGACTCCTATACTTGAAGCGACAATCAACATGGTTTTACTGGATATCTTCGAGCCGATGGCAGCGCCTATCAATCGTCCGATAAGCATCAGCAGCCAGTAGAAACCTACCACGCCGCCTGCCACACCAGTTGCGATTCCCAATCCGGGTTTCGTATCTCCATTGATTATTTTCTGAGCACTTTCGTTTGTGTTTACACTAACGATCTTGGATTCATACGTTTTATTATCCTTGTTTATTTCGTCATCAGCTTTCAACTGTGCAAGATAATCTGCATCCGATTGTTGTTTCTGGTATTCGGCTACTATGGTTTGAGCACTTTCGGTTGTAAACGAAGTCATAAACAAGTTGGCAGTGCCCGGCACGCCTACTTCAACACCCACATAGACGAAAATAGCGACGGCACCCAGCACAAAATGACGGAAAGCCCAGGGACTGTGTTTCGATTTTTCGCCTTTGGCGACCCTGTTAATGGTGGATTCAGGTTCCGGGATGTTCACGAAGAAAAGAACTACTCCTACCAATGCAAAGATTCCCAACGCGATGAACAATACGGGATTGACATCGGGTATAGACGCTTTGGCTACGTTTCCAACTAAAATCCCGACTAAAAGAGGCACTAATGTACCCATCAACGAGTTGAATGAACCGCCAACCTGAATCAGCGTATTTCCTTTCTTACCGCCACCGCCAAGCGTGTTGAGCATTGGATTTACGACAGCATTCAGCATACACATAGAGAAACCTGAGATGAATGCCCCCAGCAGGTAAATGTAAAAACTTTCGGCAATTCCTGAATAGAACTGGATGGCGACACCTACAAATCCCACCACAATAGCAATTAATGCAGTGTTTTTGTAACCTACCCTTTGAAGTAGTTTACCCGAAGGTATTCCCATCACGGCATAAGCCAAAAAGTTCATGAAATTTCCCAGCATCCCCAAAGAGTTGGAAACTCCGAATTGATTTTTTAACACGACGCCCATTGGCGCAGCCAGATTCGTTACAAATGAGATCATGCCAAACAGCAAGATCATCATAATAATGGGTAATGTGTAATTTTTTTGTTGCGTTGTCATAATTGAAATTCTTTTAAATTTATAATTGATTCCTATTTTTCTACAGAAAATTGATAGATTGTTTTACTCTGGAAAACCGCTCCCGGACGGAGGACGACAGATGGATATTCCGGCCTGTTCGGGCTATCGGGGAAATGCTGCGTCTCGAGGCAAAGCGCCGCCCTGCCGGGATAACGCTGCCCGTTCTTTCCCTCAAAACCGCCGGTCATCCAGTTGCCCGTATACAGCTGTACGCCAGGCTCCGTGGTATAGGCCTCCATCACGATCCCCGTCTGGGGGGACAGGCAACGAGCACAGAAAGAGAGCTCGCCCCCCTCCTTATTTAATATATAGGTATGATCATATCCTTTGCCGAAATGCAGCTGCTCAAAATCGTCATTGATCCGTGCGCCCACTTCATGGGGCGTACGGAAATCCATAGGCGTCCCCTCCACCTTCTCTTTCGGCCCGTAGGGGATGGCCGTAGCGTCGACAGGCAGGTAATAATCGGCGTTTATCGTCAATAGATGGTCGCCGATAGAGGGGTCTCCCGCCCCGGAAAGGTTAAAATAGGAATGGTTCGTCAGATTGACGACCGTCGGCTTGTCCGTCTCCGCTTCATACGTGATGACGACTTCGTTTTCGTCCGACAAATGGTATACCACCTTTGTCCGCAACGTACCGGGGAAGCCCTCTTCGCCGTCGGCGGAGGTGTAGGCCAGCTCTACCGTCCGGCTATCCTTTTGCTCCGCCTCCCAGACGACGGCGTTAAACCCTTTAATCCCCCCGTGCAGGCTGTTCGGCCCATTGTTGATGGCCAGTTTGTCATACGCGACGCCGTCTATTTCAAACCGCCCTTTGGCGATACGGTTCCCGTAACGGCCGCAGACGGCGCCGAAATAGGGCTCTTCCGAAGCAAGGTAGTCGTCAATCGACTGATGCCCGGTTACCACGTCGACCAATCGCCCCTTGTTGTCGGGAACCATCAACGACACGATTTTAGCCCCATAATTCGTTACAGTAAGTTCCACCCCGTTTTTATTCGTGAGGACATACAGTGTTGTCTCTTTTCCATCAATTAACTTCTTAAAGTCAAGTTCCGCCAATCCGGAAAGTGTATGTTTGTTTTCCATGCCTTGTTTATGTTCAAAATTGCGTGTAAAATTACATGCTTATTCGCATAAATCTTCCGCCTAAAGGATGTTCTATAACATGCTATTCCTTTTTATGCCAAATCTCCCATGCCGCGAACGCCTGTAAAAGGAGCATTTCCAGGCCGTTCTTCACCGTTGCCCCCCTTTTCTCCCCTTTTTTCATAAAAAGCGTCTCATCCGGATTGTACAATAAGTCGTACAACAGGTGGTTCGGCGTCAACAAATCGTACGGAATATTGGGGCATACGCCGGCGTTCGGGTACATCCCCACCGGCGTGGTATTCACGATCACCGTATACTGCTCCATCGTGTGGGGTGTAATCTCATCGTAGGTGATACAGAACTCTTTGGGGGTGCGCGAGACCAGCGTAGAGGCGACACCCAGTTGCTTCAGCCCCTGGAATACCGCTTTCGACGCCCCTCCCGTCCCCAGGATCAACGCCTTACGGTGCGACGGGGTTAAAAGGGGCTCGATGGACTGTTTGAACCCTGTAATATCGGAATTGTACCCTTTCAGTCTCAGTTTCCCGAACAGCCCTTTCTTAAACTTAATCACGTTCACCGCCCCGATCAGGCGGGCGTCTTCATCCATCTCATCCAACAGGGGAATCACCAATGTCTTGTAGGGTAACGTGACATTCAGTCCGCAAAGCTGAGGGTTCTCTTTCAGTATATTCTTCAGCTCCTTTATGTTGGAAATCTCGAAGTTCACATACTCGGCCTCTATCTTTTCCGCGGCAAACTTCTGGTTAAAGTATGTCTTGGAGAAAGAATGTCCCAGCGGATAGCCCAATAAACCATATTTTTCCATATCGCTCCTATTCCTTAATTCTTTTTTCCTGTATATAACGAACATATCCCAAACGTAAACGTCCTTACGCCAACCTCCTCAAACCCTTGTCCGGCAAGCAATCCGGCCATCTCCCCGCCTTGCGGCACCACCCTGATGGAGGCCGGAAGATACGCGTATGCCGCTCTCTCTTTCGAAACCAACCGCCCGATACGGGGGATGGCCACTTTTGAATACAGGGCGTAGAGCTGTTTCATGGGAAACCGGCGGGGCGTGGAAAGCTCCAGTATCAGGAGGCGCCCGCCCGGTTTCAGCACCCGGTACATCTCGGCTATTCCCCGCGCGATCTGTGCGAAGTTACGGACGCCGAAAGCGACGGTGACCGCATCGAACGAATCGTCGGGATACGAAAGCGCCATACAGTCCTGCCGCTCAAACAATACCGAGCGGGCGCAACCGGCCTTTGCCGCTTTCCGGCGCCCAACCTCCATCATCCCGTCGGAGAGGTCTATCCCCACGACAAGGCCTGGCCGCAACGCCTCATACAGGGCGATCGCCAGATCCCCCGTACCGGTAGCCACATCCAGTATCCTGGCGGGAGAAAAAGGACGGAGAAAATCAATCCCTTTCCTGCGCCACCGCCTATCCAGCCCGAAAGAGAGGAGGTGGTTCAGCGCGTCATACCTGCCGGCAATCGCGTCGAACATCCGCTCGACCTGTACGCCTTTCTGCTCCTGGCGGTTGTAGGGAAATATGTTCTCCGAATCGTACGCCATTTACCTGGATAGGTATTCCGTCACATTTTTCCCGATACGGGCAAGCAAATTATCCGTATCTTCCTTTACAAACGCCTCCCCGGTAATATGCTCGTACAGTTCGATATAGCGTTCGCTAATCCCCTCGACGATCGCGGGAGTCATTTCCGGAACCTGTTGCCCCGCTTTCCCCTGGAAGCCGTTGTCCATCAACCATTCGCGGACAAATTCTTTCGAAAGCTGCTTTTGCGGCTCGCCCTTTTCCAGCCGCTCCTCATACCCGTCCCGGTAAAAATAGCGCGACGAATCGGGCGTATGTATCTCATCGATCAGGTAGATCTTTCCATCGCGATGGCCAAACTCATACTTGGTGTCGACAAGGATCAACCCGCGCCCGTCCGCAATCTCCGTCCCTCTCTTAAACAAGGCCATCGTATACTGTTCGAGCAGCGCGTAGGCCTCTTCCGAAACCAATCCCCGC
>JAISRY010000037.1 GCA_031273385.1 Tannerellaceae bacterium
TGTGGGGGCGAGAAATATTTTGTCGATCGAGAGATTTTACGTATGTTTGTGCGTTCAAACTGGAAAAACTAATATGTTTAAAGATAAGACGATCGTATATACTTCCGGAACATTTGATATGTTTCACTACAATCATCTCCGGATGATTAACTATTCACGCAGTCTGGCTGACATCCTGATTGTGGGCGTGAGTACCGATGAGCTGGTCTCCTCCTATAAGGCGAAGCCGATTATCCCGTTCAATGAACGCCTACAGATTATCGAGGCGTTGAAAACGCCGGATATTGTGATTCCGCAACATTCGCTGGATCATTCGGAGCTGGTCAAAAAACTGAATATCGACGCCTTTGTCGTGGGCGACGACTGGTTCGGGAAATACGATTACCTGAAAGATATCGGCGTACAGGTCTTTTATTTCCCCTACGGAACCGGCGTATCTTCATCTAACCTGAAAAAGACGATTCATGACTCGTATGAAGAGAATTTGCATATCCAGCAGAAGTCGAAACCTGTTTCGGTAAAGGACAGTAAGGAATTAGTATAAGGTATCCGATGAGAAGACAGGCATGTATTACCGGCGGGACAAAGGGGATAGGCAAAGCGGTTGCGTCGGCCTTAGGCCGGGCAGGGTATGATCTTCTGCTGACCTACGCTTCGGATGCGGATGCGGCAGGGGAGGTTTGCAGGGCGTTGGAGAAGGAGTTGCAGGTGGAAGTCAGGGCGTTACGGGCTGATATTACCGACAGGCGGTCTATTGATACGATCTATCACTACCTTATTGATAATGAGTTGCGGTTGGATGCGGTGGTGTTCAATGCCGGGCTGACCCTGCGGGATTCGTTTGAAACGATAAAGATAGAGGATTGGGAGCGGGTATTTTTCGGGAACGTCCATTTCCCTGTGTTTCTGCTTCAGCGCATTGCGGGGTTGCTGAACGCGGGGGGGAGCGTTGTCTTTACCGGCTCGTTGATGGGGATTCACCCCCATGCGGTATCGTTGGCCTACGGGGTGACGAAAAGCGCCGTCCATGCTTTGGTGAAGAACCTGGTGAAGTTCCTCTCGCCCTACGATATACGGGTGAACGGGGTGGCGCCCGGGTTTGTCGATACCGAATGGCAAAAGGGGAAACCGGCCGATATACGCCGGAATATTGAGAGCAAGATCGCTTCGAGTCGTTTCTGCGACCCTGCGGAAGTGGCGGAAGTGTACAGGATGTTGGTAGAAAACGGGTATATAAATGGAGAGGTTATAGTAGTAGATGGCGGTTATTCGTACAGGTGAAACCGGAGTGGCGGGTGGTTTGAGTAAAGAATATGAGGCTTCGCTGAAATCAATAGAAACGGAGAATATGGTCGACCGGATGTTTTACCGTCCCATCGGTTTTTTGATCGCGCGGGCGCTTCGGCATACGCGCATCACGCCGAATATGGTGACGGTTCTTTCCATTTTTGTGGGGGCATCCGCGGGGTTGATGTTTTACAGTGCGGACAGGCTGCATACGCTGTATGGCATCCTGTTGCTGGTGGCGGCCAATATCCTGGATTGCGTAGACGGGCAGTTGGCGCGGCTTACCGGGATCAAGTCGGCGATCGGGCGTATCCTCGATGGGCTGGCGGGGGATATCTGGTTTACCTGTATTTACGTTTGCCTGGCGCTTCGTTTGTCGCATGAATACGGGACATTTTATTTCTTTCTTTTGGCGGTCATTTCCGGCTTGTCGCACCTGGCGCAGGCCAATATTACCGATTATTACAAAACGCTTCACCTCTATTTTATCAGTAAGGAAAAAGGCTCCGAATTTCAGACGCTTGAACAGGTGCGCATGTACCATAAAGAGACCCGTCCGGGGCTGAACAAGGTGTTTTACCTGCTCTACCGCGCCTATACCCTGATCCAGGTGAAAGCGACCCCTTCCCTGCAGCGGATGCTTAAGAGTCTGCATGCCAGGTACGATGACGAAATTCCGGAGGATATACGGGTATCTTTCCGCCGGAAAAGCGGGCGGTTGATGTCTTATATCGACCTGCTGACCTTTAACGGGCGTACGATCGTGCTGTTTGCCATCCTGCTGACCGGTTACGTCTGGGTTTATTTCTTGTATGAAATCATCGTGCTGAACATCGTTTTGATGTTTGTCATGAGAAAACATGAGCGGATGTGTGCCTCTTTTTTGTAAATTTGCGGCATGAAAAAGAACGTAGTCGTAGATATTCATGATTTGCAAAAGGCCTCCCCACTCTTCAGAGGCCGCTTGGGAAGTTTTGTCGGGAAGCTGCTAATCAAGTGGTTGGGGATAGAAAAGGTCAACCGGGTTTACGCCAATAGCTGTCATCTGCGGGGGGCGGAACTGACGGCTTCCCTGTTGCGGGATCCTTTGATCAATATCAAGTATGAAGTCCATCATGCCGATGTGCTGGAGCAATTGCCTGAGGGCGCCTTTGTTACGGTGTCTAACCATCCCGTCGGTTCGCTGGACGGGATTATGCTGATCGACATTTTCGCTTCCCGCCGTCCCGCTTTCCGTGTCATGGTCAACGGGATACTCACCAAAATTGCGGCGATGGAAGACCAGTTTATCTCCGTCACGCCCGACTCCACCAATCAAGGGGCGAATTATCAGAACGTCAACGGGGTACGCGCCTCGTTAGCCTGCATAAAAGCGGGGCATCCCATGGGGTTTTTCCCTGCCGGGGCGATCTCTTTTTACAATAAGAAAGCGAAAGCGGTGCGCGATCTTTCGTGGGCGCACAACGTTATCCGGCTGATCAGGAAAGCGAATGTCGCGGTCTATCCCGTCTATTTCGACTGCCTGAACAGCCCTTTCTTTTACTGGCTGGGGAGGGTGAGTTGGAAAATCCGCGTCCTGCGTATCCCCGTCGAGGTCTTCAACAAGCGGGGGAAGACGCTGCATGTCTATATCGGCGACCCGATCCCGTCCGAAACGATTCAGGGCATTACCGGCGATGAAGAGTTGGCCGATTTCCTGTACCGGCAGACGTATGGCGCAAAAAAATAGGCTGCCGGCGGAGAGAATCCGCTTTTCATGGTGATAAATAGGATGAAGATTTGTAATTTTGTCAGATGAAGACTGATATACAACAGATAAAACAGCGTTACGGGATCATCGGAAACAATCCGGCCTTGAACCGCGCCATCGACGTCGCCCTTCAGGTTGCTCCCACCGACATGTCTGTTCTTATTACAGGGGAGAGCGGCGTGGGGAAAGAGACGTTTCCGCAGATTATACACCAGAACAGTTCGCGTAAGCATGGGCAGTATATTGCCGTCAACTGCGGCGCCATACCGGAGGGGACGATTGATTCGGAGCTGTTCGGGCACGAAAAGGGCTCTTTTACGGGGGCGCTGGCGGACAGGAAAGGCTATTTTGAGGTGGCCGACGGCGGGACGGTGTTCCTTGACGAAGTGGGCGAGCTGCCTGTCCCGACGCAGGCACGGCTGTTGCGTGTGCTGGAAACGGGGGAGTTTATTAAGGTAGGCTCGTCGAAAGTGCTGAAAACGAATGTCCGCATCGTTGCGGCGACCAATGTGAACCTCGTCCAGGCCGTGGCGGAGGGCAAGTTCCGCGAAGACCTCTATTATAGGCTGAACACCGTACCCATCGAAGTGCCCCCCTTGCGCGACCGCGCCGACGACATTATCCTCCTTTTCCGCAAATTTGCCAGCGACTGCGCGACGAAATACCGCATGCCCCCGATCCACCTGGACGACGGGGCGCGCCAACTGTTTCTTTCTTACCGTTGGCCGGGGAATGTCAGGGAGCTGAAAAACATCACCGAACGGATCTCCATCATCGAAGAGAGCCGGGATATTACGGCCGCGATATTGCAGCTGTACCTGCCGGATGCCGGTATCGGGAAACTGCCCGTTTTGGTGAAGAAAGATGGGGATCAGAAGTTTTTCAACAGCGAACGGGAGATCCTGTACCAGGTGCTGTTCGACATGAAAAAGGATGTGAACGAGCTGAAGAAGCTGGTGCATGATATTATGAACGGGAACCGGCAGATGACGGTTTCCGATGAGGACTATTCCTGTACGCACCCGATTATCCAGGAGGCCGAGCCGGTGGAGGAGGAGACGCTCTCTCTGGAGGAGGTGGAAAAGGAGATGATCCGCAAAGCGTTGGAGAAGCACAACGGACGCCGCAAGAACGCCGCCGCCGACCTGAAAATATCGGAACGTACGCTTTACCGGAAAATAAGAGAATATAACCTGGAGTAACGATGTGTAGAATGAAGACAAAATGGCTTTTGCTCGTTTTGGGAATCGTGCTGAACGGCTGCACGATATCCTATAAATTCAATGGTTCTTCCATTGATTATACGACGACAAGTACGATCAGTATCAGCACCTTTCCCAACTTAGCCCCGCTGGTGTACGGGCCGCTGTCGCAAATGCTGACGGAGGGGCTGAAAGATATGTATATCCGCCAGACGAGGCTCCAGATGGTTTCCGATAATGGCGACCTCGACCTGGAGGGCGAAATAACGGGGTACAGCGAAGCCCCGATGGCCATCATGGAGGATGCCTATTCGTCAAAGACCAAACTGACGATGACCGTAAAGGTGAGGTTCTCCAACCGGAATAAGTCCGAAGATGACTTCGAGCAGTCTTTTTCCGCTTTCCGGGAGTACGATTCCAACGTAAACCTCTCCTCCATCGAGAGTGAACTATGTACCGACCTTGTCAAAGAAATCACCGAGCAGATCTATAATGCGACAGTTGCCAAGTGGTAAAGATGGATGCAACCGGACTATATCAACTCGTGGAAAACCCGTCGCTGTTAACGCAGGAGACCTTGCCTCTGCTGAAGCAGCTGACGGACGACTATCCCTATTTCCAGACGGCGAGGATGCTTTACCTGAAGAACCTGGCCATATTGAACGATGTCCGGTTTGGCGTCGAACTAAAAAAGGCGGCCGTCTATATTTCCGACCGGAAAAAGCTCTTTGTCCTGATCGAGGGGCACCTGTACGGGTTGCATACGCCGGAAACCGTCGCCCAACCGCCCGTCGGGGAGGATGGCTCCTTTTCCCTGATCGACTCTTTCCTTTCGGCGCGTGAAGAGAGCGGGGAGATCAATACCGGCGCGGAGATACTGTTCCGCCCCACGGCATCGTCCGACTACCTGTATTGGATGCTTTCCGAAGAGCCGCCGGTGGAAGAGGAAGATGCGCCCGTCCCCGAATGGCAGCACCGCGAACTGGTCGACTCGTTCATCCGCGAAGATGAGCAGCGCGCTATGGGAGGCGGGCCGCGGTTTGAAGAATGGGAGGGCGAACCCGCCGGCGCCGGCCAGGAAAGGGATATCGTCGAGGATCAAAAGTCGCTGGACGACTCTTACTTTACCGAAACATTAGCCCGTATCTATGTCAAGCAGGGACGATATGAGAAAGCTTTGCAAATAATTAAAAATTTACGTTTGAAATATCCGGAAAAAAATGTTTACTTTGCAGACCAGATTCGTTTTCTGGAGAAATTGATTATTAACAC
>JAISRY010000129.1 GCA_031273385.1 Tannerellaceae bacterium
GGCGCTCCCCGCAGCCTGGAAGAGCTGGCCATGAAAGCGCAATGGATGAATTACGAAGCCATCCGCCCGATGTTCGAAGCGTTCGTCGTGAACCGTCCCGTAGCCACCGGCGTGGTGCAGTGGCAACTCAATTCCCCCTGGCCTGAATTTTACTGGCAACTGTACGACTGGTACCTGATGCCTACCGGCGCCTATTTCGGGACGAAGAAAGCCTGCCGCCCCGTCAATATCCTGTACAACTATCACGACCGTCACGTGTATGCCGCCAATGATGGGATTGGCGACCTCACCGCGCTCACCGCACGTGTGAGACTGTACGACAGCCGATCGCGCCTCATCTACGAATATGAGAAGCAGGCCGGCATAAAGGAGAACGCCTCGCTTCCGCTGGTCGAACTACCCCGCCTGGCGGATCCGGCGGAGACCTACTTCCTGAAGCTCGAACTGACGGATAAAGGCCATACGCCGTTGGCGGACAACTTCTATTGGCTCTCCGGACAGGAGGATGTCATGGACTGGGATACCTATTACTGGTTCTATACGCCGCAGAAAGTCTTTGCCGACTTTACGCGTCTCGACAGCTTGCCCGAAGCCCGGGTCGACGCCTCGAAAAAGGCAAGGAAAGAGCGTGGCGAGTGGGTCGTCGAAATCACCCTGGCCAACGCCGGCAAGCAGATCGCGTTCTGCATGGAGATGCTGTTACTTGACCCCTCCACCGGCGACCCTGTCCTCCCCGTTTTCTGGGACGACAACTATGTCTCGCTCACCGGCGGCGAAACGAAAACCTATACCGTGCGTTGCAGCGAAGCGGACGTGTCGTCCGAACCGGTGGTGACGATCAATGGCGTTAACATACAAAGCATAAGGAAATGAAAACACGACGCCTCCTCGCCCTCTTCCTTTCCCTTCTTCCGCTGCTCGCCGTGGCGGAGGAGGTGGATCTTTCCGGGGCTTCGCTACTGGTATCGCCCTCGATCCGGTCGCCATTAAGGGAGACGGTGACGCGGGTATTGCAGGAAGAGCTATACAAGCGGACAGCCCTCAGAACAGAATCCGCTACGAAATGGAGCCGTCCGGTCGCTATTGCCGTTGCCCTGTCGTCCGACACCGCCCTGTTCGGAACGCCCGTTCCGGCCACTGCGCAGAAGCTGACGGCGAAAGACGGCTTTACCTGCCACATCGAATCACAGGGAGGGAAGCATACCGTCTGGCTCATTGCGGCGGACGACCGGGGGGCGTTGTTCGCCGGCGGTTATCTCCTGCGCACGGCACGCCTCAGTCGGCATAAAATCCTGTTCGATACGCGCTCCGCCATCGCGACGTCGCCGGAATACCCCATCCGCGGGCATCAGCTCGGATACCGGAATACCGCCAACTCGTATGATGCATGGACGCCGGAACAGTATGAGCAATACATCCGCGACCTGGCCATCTTCGGGACAAACTGCATCGAGGCTATCCCTTTCGAGACGCCCTCTCCCCTCATGAAACGCTCCGTACCGGAAATGAACCGGCATATCAGCGGCATCTGCCGGCAATACGGGCTGGACTACTGGGTATGGACGCCGGTAACGGTTGACCTGGCGGACGAAAAGCTATTCGAGGAAGAGGTGAAGAAACACAGCGCCTATTACAGGGAGTGCCCCAAGCTGGACGATGTATTCGTACCGGGGGGCGACCCGGGCGATAACCACCCGAAAGAGGTGCTGCCTTTCCTCAAAGCCATCGCCGCAGAGTTGGAAAAGTACCACCCCGGGGCGGGCGTCTGGCTCTCCCTGCAAGGCTTCAGCGACGAGCAGACGGACTATTTCTACCTCTATCTCGAACAGGAATCCCCCGACTGGCTGAGGGGCGTCGTCAGTGGCCCCGGCAGTCCGCCCATACCGGATACGCGCTACCGTTTGCCAAAGAAATACCGCCACAGGCATTACCCCGACATTACGCATACCGTCCGCTGCCAATACCCCTCCCCCTCATGGGATCAGGCGTATGCCCTGACGCTGGGGCGTGAACCGGTCAATCCCGAGCCTTTTTATTATGCGCAGGTATACCGGCGCTACGCGCCTTTCACCGATGGGTTTATCACCTATTCCGACGGGGCGCACGACGACGTCAACAAAATACTCTGGAGCCGCCTGGGGTGGGACGGCGCCGAAAGCGTCAGGCATATCGCGGAACAGTACGTGCAGTTCTTTTTCGGGACGGCGCCCGGCCTGCGCGTCACGGATGCCATCTTCGCCTTAGAAAGGAATTGGCGCGGCGCGATCGCCGAAAATGGCGGCATAGAAAGCGCCTTTGCCGTATGGAAGCGGTTGGAAGCGGCCTGCCCGTCGCTGCAAAAGAACTGGCGTTGGCAAATGCTGCTGCTCCGTGCCTACTACGATACCTACACCGCCCGCCGCAAAGCCTACGAAGAGGGGCTGGAAAAAGAGGCGAACGCCATCCTGCAGGCAGCCGGCGCAATAGGCGTGGAGCAGGCCATGCAACAGGCGTTGGATAAAGTAAACGAAGCCGACGCCTACCACCCCGACAGCGCATTGAGGCAGAAGATTACCGCCTACTGCGAAGCGCTCTTCCTCTCCGTCGGCCTGCAAACAAGCGTCGGGAAACATGGGGCGAAAGGAGCGGAAAGGGGATGCGTACTGGATTTCGTGGATTATCCGCTGAACAACCGCTGGTGGCTGGCCGATCAATTCGACGGCATCCGCCGGATACCCACTGTCGAAGAACAGCTGGCCCGCCTGGAAGTTATCCGTACATGGGAAAACCCCGGCAAAGGCAGCTACTACGACAATATTTCCCATATCGCCCAAAGCCCCCATACCCGCACAGTCACCGACGACGCCTGCGATGTGGCGTGGTGGGACAACGGGATGAGCCGCAAGCGGCTGTCGACGCAGCTGTTCCAGAACTTCCCCCGGTTGACGTATGAAGACCTCGACCCCGAGGGGCGGTACAAGATCCGCATCTCCGGCTTTGGCGAAGCCCTCCTGCGCGTAGACGGCATACGCATCGCGCCGGTCGTATACGACAGGGGGCTGGAGGAGTTCAAGGAGTTCCTGATCGACCGGAAATATGTCAGCGACGGACGGCTGGAGGTGAGTTTCGACGAGCCGGAAGAGTCCCGCCTCAACTGGCGGCAATATTCAAAAGTCTGCGACGTCTGGCTTTTGAAACAAGAAGATACAAGCATACATTCACTCAATCATACACATTAAAATCATGAAGAAAGTTTATTTGTTTACATGCGTATTATTATCCCTCCTGCTCGCCGGTTGTACGGCTTCGGGAGTTAGAACGGATAATGGAAAAGCGGCTCCACAGGTGAAGAATGTCATTATCCTGATCGGGGACGGAATGGGCGTCTGCCAGGTATATGCCGGACTGACGGCCAACAAGGGAAGCCTCAACCTGGAACGCTCCCACTATGTCGGCTTCTCTAAAACCTACTCGGCCAACTCCTACATCACCGACTCGGCGGCGGGAGGTACGGCAATCGCCTGCGGGACGAAAACGAACAACGGCGTTATCGGCATGACCCCCGACAGCGTCCCCGTCAAATCCATCCTGGAATATGCCGCCGAACAGGGACTGTCGACGGGCGTGGTCGTGAGCTGCGACGTGACGCATGCCACGCCCGCCTCTTTTGTCGCCCATCAGCTCCGGCGAAGCATGTCGGAAGAGATTGCCGCCGACTACCTGAAAAGCGACATCACCGTATTCATTGGGGGAGGGCGCAAGAACTTTGAAGCGCGCTCCGACAAGCAAGACCTGACCGGACAGCTCAAGGAGAAAGGATACGCCGTCGCATACACCCTCGACGAGGCTAAACAGGTGACCTCCGGCAAACTGGCCGCCCTGCTCGCCGACGGACACCCCGACGCCTATCCGCAGCGGGGCGAACTGCTGCCCGAGGGCGTTCAGGCCGCCATCAATATCCTCAAACAAAACGACAAGGGTTTCTTCCTGATGGTAGAGGGTTCGCAAATCGACTGGGCTTGCCATGACAACAAGGGAGAGGAAGCCATTCAGGAAATGCTGGATTTTGACCGCGCGATAAAGGTGGCGTTCGATTATGCCGACCAGGATCCCAACACGCTGGTCGTTATCACGGCAGACCATGAAACGGGAGGTATGACGCTGGTCGGCGGAGACATATCGGCGGGAGAGACGAAGATCGCTTTCTCTACCGGAGGCCATACGGCGGTGATGGTGCCGGTGTTTGCCTACGGAGCGGGCGCGGAAGCCTTTGCCGGCATTTACCAGAATACGGATATCCTGCCCAAAGCCCTCAATGCGTATGGCTTTGAACGTTAAGCATACCGCCGTGGGACGTGCCTGTGCGCTGCTTTCCGGCGTGGCTCTTCTCCTGGGGATCGCCTCTGTACGCCTTTCGGCGCAAGAGGGGCGGTTCTCGGCGACGCTGCTCGATGCCGGGATGATTTACGAACAATCCCCTTTCCCGTCATGCCATGCCTCGACTGTTGTCTGCCTGGCTGATGGGCTGCTTGCCGCATGGTTCGGCGGGACGCGCGAGGGGCATCCCGACGTCTGCATCTATGCTTCCCGCAAGACGGAGGGCAACGCCTGGAGTATGCCCCAATTGATCGCCGACGGCATACAGGACGACGGCGTGAGGTACCCCTGCTGGAATCCGGTACTCTTCAAAAGGGATAACGGCGACATCGTCCTATATTATAAGGTAGGCGCCTCGCCGCGCAAATGGTGGGGCGAATACAAAATATCGCAGGATGAAGGACGTACCTGGTCGGAAAAGCGAGAGATACCAAGGTCGTGCCTCGGGCCGGTCAAAAACAAACCCGTCCGCCTCCCTACGGGACTAATCCTGTACCCCACCAGTATAGAGGTCATGGGCAAATGGAACGTCTATATGGAAACGTCCGCGCAGGATCTGACGGGATGGGAAAAGATAGAGATCGACAACGACGGCTTCGACGCCATCCAGCCATCCGTCCTGCATCACGAAGACGGGTCGCTACAGATCCTGTGCCGAAGCAGGAACAAACGGATTGTCGAATCATGGTCGGTAGACAACGGGAAAACCTGGTCGAAACTATCCGCCACATCCTTGCCCAACAACAACGCCGGCACGGATGCCCTCACCCTCTCGAACGGCTTGCAGCTCCTTGTCTACAACCCCATCACAGAGGGCAGGAACCGCCTGGCCGTCGCCGCCTCCAAAGATGGGAAAGCGTGGGAAAAGCTGATAGACCTGGAAAACCAACCGGCAGGCGAGTTCAGCTATCCCGCCGTCATAGAAGACAAAAACGGGATCGTCCATGTCACCTATACCTACAACAGGGAACAGATCAAGCACGTGACGTTGCAAATAACCGGTAGTCCGGCAACGACAAAATAACAAGACAGCGTATGGCTCAGGTTTCAATAAAAGATATCGCCCAGAAAGTCGGGGTTTCCAATGCGACCGTATCCTTAGTCCTTAACGGGAAAGAGAAAGGGGGGAGGATCAGTGCGGAGGTCGCATCACGCATCAGGGAGGTAGCAAAAGAGTTGCATTATGAGCCGAACAACCTGGCCAGAAGCCTGCGGGTAGGCAAGTCCCGGACGATCGGGCTCATTATCGCCGACATCTCCAACAACTTCTTTGCCAGCCTGGCCTTTTATATCCAGGAATTTGCCGAGAAATACGAATATGCCGTCATCATCACCAACACCAACGAATCCAGCGGGAAAATGGGGAAAATGATCAACATACTCAAAAGCCGGCAGGTAGACGGTTTCATTATCGTCCCTACCGAAGACGGGGAAAAGCATATCTCGGGACTGATCGCCTCCCGTACCCCTGTCGTGCTGTTAGACCGCTACTTCCCCGACCTGCCCGTCAGCCACGTGATCGTCAATAATTACCAGGCCTCGCTCGATGCCACCGACCTGCTCATCGGCCTGGGCTGCAAAAACGTGGCCTTGCTCGTGTATGACAACCAGTTGCCCCACATGCTTGAAAGGCAAAGGGGATATGAAGAGGCGCTAAAAAAGGCGAATCTCTTCAATCCCCGACTAATCAGGAAGATCAACTATTCCCAGATCACCGGTGATATACCCGAAGCCATTGACGCGCTGCTGAAAGAGGAGCAAAAGGTAGACGGTATCTTCTTTGCCACCAACAGTATCTCCATGCTGGGCATAAAGCGGCTCATGGAAAGGCGCATCGCGATCCCCGACGACATCAAAATCGTCTGTTTCGACAAAAGCGACGCCTTTGAATTTACCGATATCCCCATCCCCTACATCCAACAACCCATTAAAGACCTGGGCAGGAAAGCCGTCGACGTATTGATGGAACTCATCAA
The DNA here is from genome assembly GCA_031273385.1 of Tannerellaceae bacterium. Classification (GTDB taxonomy): domain Bacteria; phylum Bacteroidota; class Bacteroidia; order Bacteroidales; family Tannerellaceae; genus DFXE01. The sequence continues at coordinate 6,333 of JAISRY010000129.1, forward strand.
CCAAGACACCCCCACATTCACAAAAATCGAACTCTTCGCCCACCTGCTGAATGTCCCCCTCCCCGCCCACGCCCACGCCTCCGAATCAGAATCAGAATTTTCAGGATTATAGAATTTTCAGGATTAAATTCCCGACAGGTAAAAAACGTTAAATGTGTATTTCCGGTGAGGAAATAGTAAACATTTCGTCCTTTTGGGTTGTTCTACTGACAGGGGATGAAAAGAAAAAAGAGCTGTTTCATGCCTGCACGCTATGAATAGGATAACAGGATATGCATCGACTTATCGTTGGGGGTTGAGGGATCCGCCGTTCCGGTTTGTCCGGCGTAACATCTTTGTTACGAGAGGATAAAAAGCAAAGCGTCCGCTTTGCTGGATCACAATTAAACGTCAAAACAGATAAATATATGCAAGCTAAGATTTTAAGTCAAAAGACACAGGAAAGTCCGTTTTTCATGTTTCGTCGGTTACCGGCATTGCTGGCAGCATTGTTGCTGACAGGCTGTGTGCTGGAAGAGGCGACCGTATGGGACGGCGATGGTACCGGTAACACGCCGGTACGTTTCAATGCCGGTATCGGTATAGAAACACGAGTAAACCAGGCAGGGGATCAATGGGAGGCCACCGACACGATCGGTATGTATATGATAAAGGCAGGTACCGCGTTGGCCGATTCCGCGATCCGCGAAAACGCAAAGAACAAGCCCTATACCATATCGAGCGGAGCAGGAACAAGCACAGCGTCTTTCGTTACGGCGAGCGACACAACCTATTATCCGAACGGGGAGGATGTGAACTTTATCGCCTACTATCCCTATTCGCCTCAAGGCGCCATAGTATCCGCTGATTACACATACACAATGAATATCGGCGACCAGAGCAACCCGCCTCGCCTCGACCTGCTGTATAGCAACGACAAGGCGGTCTATAACAGCAAGAATCACAATGCATCCCTGCCGTTCGAACACCTGATGACACGGGTCGTTTTCGACGCCCTGAGGGCAGGTGGCAGCAACGCTTCGCTGGCCGGTTTGCAGTTGGTGATCGAGAACGTAAACACCTCGACCGCGTTCAATCTATCGAACGGAACGCCTGCCCTGGATGGCGCCGGTCAGAGTAAAATAACCCCGTTGAACCGCTATGCGTCAAACGATTCGGTACGCATGGAGGCGACATTAATACCTATAGCTGATGCAAGCGCCGTCCGCCTCTCATTCTTGCTCAACAACAAGACTTACCGAGCTTCACTTCCGTCAACAGCCACCGGCAACGCCCTGCAAAAGGGAAAGCGTTATACCTATAAAGTACTCTTCAACGAAGCGGAAATCACGTTGGAGGGACACCTCTCCCCCTGGAGCGAAGAGCCTGGCGACACCATCATCCCGACGCCCGAACCCTATTCGGCGACCATTCAGATAGAGGGAT